>QBLP01000413.1 GCA_003070825.1 Halanaerobium sp.
CCTGTCATTTTATCTGGCTTTTCAATTCCCAAAATTTCTAACATTGTTGGTGCTAAATCAGCTAATTTACCAGAAGCTATACCTTTATCTTTTGGACCACCTACATAATAGAGGGGAACAATATTAGCAGTATGAGCTGTAAATGGAGATCCATCTTCTTCTTTCATTTTTTCTCCATTACCATGGTCAGCTGTAATTAAAGCCTGACCACCTTTATCTAAAATAGCAGGAACTATCTTAGATAGACATTCATCAACAGTTTCCACAGCCTTTATAGCTGCATCCATAAAGCCAGTATGACCAACCATATCGATATTAGCATAATTTAGAATAATCACATCATATTCTTCAGCCTCAATTTTTTCTAGGAGCTTATCTGTTACCTCATAAGCACTCATCTCCGGCTGCATCTCATAAGTTGCAACCTGTGGTGAAGGAATCAAAATTCGATCTTCACCTTGATTGGGTTCTTCAACTCCTCCATTAAAGAAGAAAGTTACATGGGCATATTTTTCAGTTTCAGCTATTCGAAGCTGTTTTAAACCTTCACGGCTTAAAACTTCACCAAGTCCATCTTCAATTTCTACCGGCTCAAAGGCAACAGGTAGATCAAATTCTTCATCATACTCTGTCATAGTAACATAGTATAAATCTTTTGGATGTTCTGGTTCACGCTCAAAGGCATCAAAGCCGTCAATAGTTAAAGCCTGAGTAATCTGACGAGCTCTATCAGCTCTGAAATTAAAGAAAATCACAGAATCATGATCATTCATTGGTCCTACAGGTTCACCATCTTCTGTAATAACTGTTGGAACCACAAATTCATCTTCTACATCTTCTGCATACGAAGCTTCTACAGCTTCTACAGCATCTTCAGCTTTATTACCCTCACCTAAAACTAACATATCATAGGCTTTTTTGGTTCTTTCCCAGCGGTTATCGCGGTCCATTGTATAATAACGTCCGCTGACAGTAGCAATTTTGCCGGTTCCAACTTTATCCAATTCTTCCTGGAGTTCTTTTAGGTAACCCGTTCCACTGGAAGGTGGCGTATCTCTTCCATCTAAGATAGGATGGATATAGACCTTCTCTAAATCAGCCCGGTCAGCCATTTCAATTAAACCAAAGAGATGTTTGATGTGGCTGTGTACACCACCATCAGATAAAAGCCCAATTAAATGCAGAGCACCATCATTATCTTTAGCATGGTCTACTGCTTTTTTTAGAGCTTCATTTTCCAGTAAGTGTTTTTCTTCCACAGCTTTATTTATCCTTGTAAAATCTTGATAAACTATGCGGCCTGCACCAATATTTAAGTGGCCAACCTCAGAGTTACCCATCTGTCCTTCCGGAAGTCCAACAGCCTCCCCGGAAGGTTTTAAGATTGAAT
>QBLP01000414.1 GCA_003070825.1 Halanaerobium sp.
CAGCTCAGAGGTTTACTAATATAGAAGGATATGTACCTGGAAAAAAAGTAGTAATCTTAGGTTCTGGTGATATAGGTTTAATTATGGCAAGAAGGATGAGATTAGAAGGAGCAGATGTAAAAGCAGTCTGTGAAATTCTTCCTTATACAGGTGGTTTAACTAGAAATGTAGTCCAATGTTTAGAAGATTATGATATACCATTAATGCTCAATCATACAGTTACAAAAATCATTGGTAATGATCGTTTAGAAGCTGTAGAAATAACTGAAGTTGATGAAAATATGAAGCCTATTCCAGAAACATCTGAAATTGTAGAAGCAGATACTCTTCTTCTTTCTGTTGGTTTAATACCTGAAAATGAACTATCTAAAAAGGCTGATGTTGTTTTAGATGATAGAACAGGTGGTCCAATAGTTAATGAAGGAAGAGAAACAAATATTGATGGCATATTTGCCTGTGGTAATGTACTGCATGTACATGATCTTGTTGATTGGGTTACAGAAGAATCAGAAATCGCAGGTGAATGGACAGCAAAATATGTCAAAGGAGATTACAAAAGATCTGAGCAGAAGATGAATGTAAAAGCTGGTGAAAATGTAGCTTATGTAATTCCACAAAGTATTGAATTAGATGCTGAAGATCGAAAGAGAATTCCCCTCTATATGAGAGTTGATAAACCATTACAGGCTGTTGATATTATATTATATGCTGATGGAGAAAAATTATACTCATTCTCAGAACCATTTGCTAAACCTGGTGAAATGATTAGTGTACCTCTGGCTCAAAAAACACTTGATGATTTAGATGAAGTTAGTGAAATTAGGGTTGATATTATTGAAAAGGAGGAAGAATAAATGCTTGAAAAAAAGACCATTACCTGTGTTGCTTGTCCAAAAGGCTGTGAAATAACAGTTGAGCATGATGGTGATGAAATAATAGATATAATGGGAAATGCCTGTCCTCAGGGTGCAGATTATGCCAAAGAAGAGATTATAGCTAAAACTAGAATTCTTCCTACAACTGTTCGAGTAAAGAATGGAGCCTTACCACTATGTCCAGTAAAAACAACAAAACAAATTCCATTGGAATTAATGGATCAAGCTATGAATAAAATTGGAAAAAAAGAAGTTGAAGCTCCACTAAAGGTGGGGCAGGTAATTATTAAAAATCTATTAGATACAGGTGCAGATGTAGTAGCAACACGTGATTTACCTGCAAATTAAAGGAGGTAGATAGAGTGAAACTTAAAGATAAAAAGATAGCAATGCTAATTGGACCTGGATATGAGGATTTTGAATTTTGGGTTGTTTACATGAGAATGCTAGAAGAAGGGGCAGATGTTGATGTCATTGGGCTGTCTCTTATACACATCTCCG
>QBLP01000415.1 GCA_003070825.1 Halanaerobium sp.
TGTCAGGTTAGGAATCTGTATAAAATGCAGGAATCCCTCCCCCTGAGCTCGTAAATAGTAATTAAGAGAACCACAACTTACTACACCCAGAAAGGAAGGGATCCTAAGTTATGTTTTCTCGAAATTTACCTAATTTCCTGCTTAAACCTCTTATGAATTTTGTTCTTTTGGTCTATCTCTTTTTCTCCAGGCTCTTTCACGTTGATTTTGAACCTAAAGAAAAACTTGATGACAGCTATACTAAATTTAACAGTTTTGATGATCCACTACCTGATATTGAACCCAATTACCCTGATTATAAGGAGCTTCTGGCTGAAGCTAAAGAAAACGGTGAACCGATTAAAGCTGTTAATCGTCGTAAACCTCTAACTGTAGATGTTGAAGAGTGCTCTAAATGTGGGGCACCCAAAGAATATCTTTACAGCTATGGTCATGACCCAGATGGTTACCAGAAGTTCCAGTGCAAAGTCTGTGATCATCAATGGGCTCCTGAAAAGCCTGAGCAACCTAAAAATCATCCTACCTATCGCTGTCCCTTTTGCGGCTATGCTCTCTCTAAAGAGAAAGAACGTAAGAATTTTACCAAGTATAAGTGCCGCAATGATAACTGTTCTAAATGGAAAAACGAACACAAAAGATATCGCTATAGAGCTTATGATTTTGATGTTGAAAACCTTGAAGTTTCAAGACCTGATAAAGAACCTGTTAATCTTGACCATTCCCAGTATGGGCAATTCATAATCTCCAAAGCTATGGACTTTTATGTCGGTCTTGGCCTTTCTTTAAGGCAGACTAAAAGGGCGCTTAAACTTGCATATAATG
This sequence comes from Halanaerobium sp., assembly GCA_003070825.1. Lineage (GTDB taxonomy): Bacteria > Bacillota > Halanaerobiia > Halanaerobiales > Halanaerobiaceae > Halanaerobium. Next base: position 823 of record QBLP01000415.1, read on the forward strand.
TTTCACCTTCAGCTCAGACTATCCAGAACTGGACTGTCTCTTTAGCTCACAGACTGGGTCCTAAAATCAAGGATCTTGATCTGCCTTTATCTGGCATTGTGGCTGTTGACGAAACATATATCAAAATCAAAGGCAGCTGGCATTATCTCTTTACTGCCATTGATGGTAAAAATGGCTGTGTCATTGCTCAGCATCTCTCAAAACATCGAGATGCTAAAGGTGCAATCACCATCCTCAAAAGGATTATTGACCAATATCAGGGTCAGGATTTTGTCCTAGTTTCTGATATGGCACCAATCTATAGAGCTGCTGTCCATGCTGCAAAGGCCTTTTTGAAGACCGATGTAGATCACAGACAGGTTAAAGGAATTTTTACTGATGATGATAATTCAGATGAGGTTTACAGGCCCTATAAAAACATCATTGAGCGTTTCTTTGGCACCTATAAAGCTCATTACAAGCGTCATAAAAGTTTTAGTTCCTTTGATGGTGCTCTTGCTCATGTAACTTTATATCAGCTTTATTTTAACTATATAAAAC
>QBLP01000416.1 GCA_003070825.1 Halanaerobium sp.
GTTTTATCTGGTAGATTTGCCTGGTTATGGTTTCGCCAATGTACCGCAAAAAGTAAAAGATGACTGGGCAGAACTAATAGATACTTACTTAAATTACAGAGAAAATTTAATTGGAGTTGTTCAGATTATTGACTCTCGTCATAAACCAACCAAAGATGATAAAATGATGGTCGAATGGCTGCAGGCCAGTGGTTTAAGTTATCTAATTGTTGCTACAAAGGTAGATAAGATATCTAATAATAAAAAAGCAAAACAGAAAAAATTAATTTATAAAGAATTAAGTTTAACCAGAGAAGATAATTTTACATTTTTTTCTGCTCAGAGTGGGGAAGGAAGTAAGGATGTCTATGAATATCTTGATTTTTTAATGCAGCTGGCAAAAGATAGGGGTTAAAAATGGATTATAGTTATACCACATATTTTGCTGAAATTTATGATGATGTAATGAAAAATGTTCCTTATAAATACTGGTTCAGGTATTTAAAGGACCTTTTAAAATATTATAAACTAAAGCCAAATTCAGTTCTAGAACTAGCTTCTGGAACTTCTAATATGACTTTGAAAATAATAAATTTGCAGTCAGTTAAGAGAGTCACTGCACTTGACTTATCTGCAGCAATGCTTGCCAGAGCTGCAGAAAAATTAGAAACTGAATTATTTAATTCCCGTAAATTTATTAATTATTCTATTGAGGAAAATAACTCAACCTATCATTTGCAGCAAAACAGTAAGAACTTAACAGTTAATTTTAAGGAACAGAATATGACTGATTTTTATTTTGAAAACAAATTTAATTTAATAGTTTCTTTTTTTGATAGTTTAAATTATTTAACTGATCTGAATCAACTTCAGAGTTGTTTTGAGAGTGCAGCAGCTTCCTTAACTGAGAATGGATTATTTATTTTTGATATGAACTCAATTGGCAGAATTAAAACTATTGAGGAAAAATCATTTGTAATCGAAGGGGATAGTTATCAGTGTTTTTGGGAGGATATTGTTAAAGCAAAAGAAAATTTATGGCAGGTTAAGCTCAAAATATGTCCTGATAATGATCAACTTCCTTGTTTTGAGGAGACACATAGTGAACGGGGATATAAGATTGATACTATTGTCAGATTACTTAAAAAAAGTGGTTTTAAAGCGGTCGATGTTTACAATGCTTTTAGTTTGGCCAGCGGTAAAAATAATTCTGATCGCCTTTATTTTGCAGCTTCGCTAAATGAAAAGAGGCTAGAGCAAAATCAGGGCCAATTAAAAAAATTATATTATGGAACCAAAAATAGAATCTGTCTCTTATACACATCT
>QBLP01000074.1 GCA_003070825.1 Halanaerobium sp.
GCTAAAAACTTCACTTATTCTGCTCATAAATAAGCAAAATAAATTAGATTAATAAATTTAAAATCTAACTCCCTTCCAGACTTTACTGTCGGTTCTGCATTTCATCAGATCAATCCAAAATGGACTTGTGGACTATTACCACCGGTAGGGAATTTCACCCATCCTCGTTAGTTATATTCAATTTTCTAGTTATATTTTAGCATTTTAAGCTTGAATTGTAAAGTTAAATTTTACTCAAAGTTCAAATTATCCAGTCTTCCCCAGATCTCCAGCTGATAATATCCTTCTTCATCCTGCTCAAAATTATCGCCATTTAGAAGTTGAGCAAATAACAGGAGCTGTTCTACAGACTGTTTTTTAGCTTTAAATTTAAGTTGTGAGCTGCTGATATACGGCATCTCTTCACTATAATTAAATTCTGCATTCAACCGGGCATCAATTAAATTTGAAATTAAATCTAATTCGATTTTGCCCTTCGGATGGTTAAACTGCTGCAGATAATTTAAAGACTCAATATTGAGTTCAAATTCATCATTTTGAGCTAAAATACCGAAACTGCTTTGATTTACTTCCTGACTTAAATTTTCTTTCAGGACAAGCTGAAAATCACTAAGATCGAAATTAAGATCAAATTTCTGAATTTGATAATTCTTTTTTTCGGAATCTAAATACATTGCAAAATCAGAATCAAGATTTAATTCGGCAAAGGAAAATTGATTAAACAGATCATTTTCAGAGAGATTTAATAACTCACCATTTAGAGCAAGTTGATAATTACTCTGCAGCTCTTTTAAAAGCAGTTTTTGGTTTTGACGGCTGTAAAGAACAATTTCTGCCAGTGCTGTTTCTTTCTCTGCTGCCATTTCTTCAGGCTCCGATGCTGTTTTGGAAGTCTCTGCCGCTTCCACTTCTGCTTCTGATTTCTCCTCCAGCACAGTCTCAAAATCAAGCTGATAATCGATAAATTCATTTTTTAAAGCAAAATCATTTACAGTTAATTTCTTATTCTCACTCTGATAATCAGCGTTAAAAGCAAAGTCTCTAAAAGTAGAAATTCGCTCCCAGTTAGCTTTAGTAATTCCATAACTTCTATAATAAGGATAATCATAAATCACTTCTTCACTTGCAATACTTAAGCGATGATTATTTTTAATTAGCTGCAGCGGCTCCTTAACAGACTGAGAATTGATCTCTCCCTGATAACTGAGGCTGCTGTTATAAAAGTCAAAATGATTATTCTGCTGCAGATCATAAAAACTAAATTTGTCTATTTCTGCTGTAATGTCTTTTTTAGCTAAAAATTTTCCATCTTTAAGGTAATTGAAAATCTGCTGCCAGCTGAATTCTATTTCTGCCCCGTTGACTTCAAAACTCTGTTCACTGTTATTTTGGAAGCTCAGAGTATTAACCTCCACCCTTCTTAACAGTGGGTTAGAATTAATATTTAAATAACGCAGCTGATAGTCATTTTCTGCTGCAATTTCTTTAAGATCATTTTCTAAATCTCCGGCCAGTTTGCGGCCTAAAAAATAATTCAGTGAAAATACCGCTGCCGCAATTAAGAGCATTAATAAGAGATAAATTGAGGCCTTTTTGAGAAATTTTTTCATAATTTGCCCCTTTCTTTTATTTTTATGAAAATTCTATTAATATTATAACATAAACTCAATTAAATAAAAATCTCCCCAGTCATAAATTTCAAGCTGAGGAGGATTAATTTTATTCACTTAAAAAGCTGTTCATTACTTCCTGCATATAATTAATTGTATTATTAAGCCACTCTTTTTCATTTTCTGGAAGCTCAATATTTAAATCACCGGTGCTCTTTTTGTAAGAAATCTTCTCGAATTGAAGCTCTTCATCCGGACCAGCCGGAACCCTAATAAAAATCTGATCTTTATAAATTATCTGAGGTATTTCATGCAAGAACAGCAGTGGTTTTCCCTCATCTTTTAAAAGAGAAATCCCCAAAAACTCTTCCGGTTTTTGCTGATAACCCATTATATCAAGAATTGTGGGTGCAATATCCGTATGACTGCCGCTTTTATCAATAACTTCTGCCTCAATATCCTGATGATAAATAAAAAGTGGAATATGTTCAGGTTCTTTTATATTTCTATTGTTTGCAAATTCACCACCAGACTGGTATTCTTCTTTATCAATATCAGCGACATGGTCAGAATAAATTACAAATAGTGTATCCTCCATTAAAGAATTTTCTTTAATTTTTTCGAAAAACATTTTTAGTGACCGATCCACAAAATTCATAGAATTAAAATAATCTCTGACCAGGGTAGATTCAATATCCGAAAACTGCTCAACTGCATATTCTTCAGGATAAAAATTAAATGGGGTGTGACTGCTGACAGTAATAAAAATTGAGAAAAATGGTTCTTCTGCAGTTTGAAGATATTCGACTGACTGGTCAAAGAGGTCATAATCATTGATTCCCAGGTATGTATCTTCGCCAACTATTCCCTCCTCTGCGGAAAAATCTTCCCGGCTGTAAAAACGATCAAAGCCCATTTCTAAATAACCCTTGTCTCGATAGAAAAAGCCTTCTTTATTGCCGTGGAAAGCATAGGTGTTATAATTATCCTGGCGTAAAAGATTAACTATTGTATTAAATTCCCGCATATCATTACTTCTAAAAGCATAATTTCTATTAATTGGATAAAGTGAAGTCAAAAAAGAAAATTCAGCATCAAAGCTGCCGTTGATGTGGTGAGCATAAATATCAGAAAAATATTTAGATTTATCTTTGAGCTGATTTAAAAAGGGTGTCACTTCTCTGCCATTATACTGATAATCTATTAATTTTGCATCCATTGATTCCAGCTGGATTACAATAACATTTTTAATATCTTCAATGTCTTCCTGATCACTCAAATCATTTTCAGTTTCTACTTTATTTAAGTCAACTTCTAAATTCTCAGCGGTATTTTCTTTAGCCCGCTCTCTTTTATTTCTAAGCTGCTGGTATTCCGCCAGATAAAGCGGTAAAATCCCGTAAACATTGACAAAAGCTGGAGTGCTGTGGTTAAAAAGTTCCATAAAATTATCAGCGGGAAATAAACTGTAGCTGTAGAGCAGCTGACTAAAAAATAAAATTATTATGATCAGTACTAAAATAAAATTATTTTTGAGCAGACTTTTGCGGCTGAACTGGGAATTTTTTAACTTTGGTGTTTCTGGCTTAGCTTTATAAGTTAAATAGATTAGAATTGGGATGTCAAAAACTAACAGAAGATCAAGCCACCAGTTGATAAGCTGCCTGGTGAGAACTCTAAAAGGGCGAATTCCCTGACCCATTATCATATCAGTCAGGCTGAGATAATTACCAAAATAGCGGTTATAATATAAATTAGCGATAAAAAATAAGAAAAAGAGCAGATAAATAACCAGGGTGAAAATTTTTCTTTTTTTATTTCTCAAAATTATACCGTAAAGTAATGTAAAGGCCAGAACTACAATTACATTTTTCAAAAGCAGAATGCTTAAGGAAGGTACATTAAATATATACCAGTTAAAATAATTATATTTTATTAAAAATCCAATTAAAAGCAGAGTAAAAAAGAATTTATCCCGCTTTCTTAACTTTAAACTGCTGAACATTTTTAATCCCCCCTCAAGCAAAAAACTTTCCCTGATATTTAACTATTACAGAGAAAGTTTTGAGAATAATTATCATCTAATTATATCTTAAACCATTTAGGGATATTTATCAATAAATTATTTTTGAAGTTTTTGTGAAAAATTAACAGCAAGTTATTTCAGCATCCCTTTATAAATGCTTTCCTCACTACCTTCAATTATCTGAGCAGAACAGGTCTTTTTATAATATTCTACAGGGCCTGCTCCTCCAATTACCGCATAGGGATAACCATCCTCCCACAGCGCTTTTAGAGACTTTAATAAAAGTGAAGTTCCAATCCCCTTTTTACGGGCCTTTTCTCCCACTCCGGTTGGTCCAAAAAAACCTTTAGCAGTCGTATCATAACAGGCAAATCCTAAAAGTTCACCATCTTTAACTGCGATAAATATTTTAGCGGGGCTGGCAGCCATTGCTACATCCGCCTCAGAAACCCAAACTTCGGAAAAGTTTTCCCGAATCCAGTTTAAAATATAGTTTTTTTCTGGTGGAATGGCTCTTCTAATTTGAACATCCTCATCTTTTAAAGAATGAAGTGGCTTTTCTAAGACCTCTAAATCATATAATTTCACTAGCATATCTGGCATTTAAATTGTCCTCCTAATTATTTTTTATTATCTTTTCTTAAGATCATTTCCTTCAGGCTGCCTCCTGCCGAAACCATCGGGAATACATTTTCCTCTTCTTCAATCATAAAGTTAAGAATATAGGTTGAATCTTCTTTAATAGCATTTTCTAAAGCAGATCTGATATCTTTACGCTCGGTAATTGTCTCACCCTTAATTCCATAGCCCTTTGCTACCTGAATAAAATCGGGTATAATTTCAGGACAATTCTCATTCGGTTCGGAACATTTAGGAGGACAGTCTGCCTGACGGCGGAGACAGGTTGCAGAATACCTTTTATCATAAAATAATTCCTGCCACTGACGCACCATTCCCAGGTACTGATTGTTAAAGAGAATAATCTTAACTGCTACCTTATTTTTGGCTGCAGTTGCCAGTTCCTGGATATTCATCTGAAAACTGCCGTCTCCAACCAGGGCAAAAACTTCCCGCTCAGGATTAGCCAGTTTGGCTCCAATTGCCGCCGGAAATCCATAACCCATGGTTCCCAGTCCACCAGAACTAATAAAGGTTCTGGGTTTGGAATATTTGTAGTACTGAGCTGCCCACATCTGGTGCTGTCCTACTCCAGCTGTGATTACAGCATCTCCTTCAGTCAGCTGATATAAAGTTTCAATGATCTCTGAAGGTAGTAATTTATCAGCTTTTTCTGGATCAGCCTTTTGGTCAAGCTGCTTCCATTCTTCAACTTCCTTAAGCCAGGCAGGCCTTTTGACCTCTTTGATTCTCGGCAGCAGCTCCTCTAAAGCCAGCTTAACATCTGCCGTAATCGGCACCTTAGTTTTGACAATTTTAGCAATTTCCGCCGGATCAATATCAATATGGATAACATCTGCATTAACAGCAAAATCCTCTAATTTACCGGTTACCCGGTCATCAAAGCGGGCACCGAGGGCTATGATCAGGTCAGAATTTGAGATTGTCAGATTGGCCTCTGTTGTCCCGTGCATCCCGAGCATTCCCAGGGAAAGGTAAGAGTTTTCATCAAAAATACCGATACCATTTAGAGTTGTAGTTACAGGGATTTCGGCTTTCTCAGCCAGCTCTTTTATCTCCTGATCGGCACCGGAAATTATTGTGCCGCCTCCGGCATAAATTACCGGCTTTTTGGCCTGATTAATCAATTCAGCTGCTCTTTTAAGCTGCAGTTTATTGGCTCTATAAGTCGGGCTGTAGCCGGGAAGATCAACCTGATCAGGATAATGAAATTCGGCCTCGGCCTTTAAAATATTTGAAGGTATATCGACTAAAACCGGGCCCGGACGGCCTGTCGAAGCTATATGAAAAGCCTCTTTAATTATTCGGGACAGATCTTCCACCTCATTGACAATATAGTTATTTTTAGTAATCGGCATTGTAATCCCTTTGATATCAGCTTCCTGAAAGCCATCAGTTCCAATCATTGTATTTGGAACCTGACCGGTAAAAGCTACCAGAGGGACTGAATCCATATTGGCAGTTGCCAGGGCAGTAACCATATTGGCAGCACCAGGACCGGATGTAGCAATACAGACACCAGTCTTCCCGCTGGAGCGGGCATAACCGTCTGCTGCATGGACTCCTCCCTGCTCATGGTGGGGCATAATATGTCTGATTTTAGAGTCATAAAGTTTATCATAAATATCAATTACCTTGGCACCAATATAACCAAATACAGTATCTACTCCTTCTGCTTCCAGTGACTTTACAAAAATTTCTGCTCCTGTTATCTTATTATTTTGCTTACTACTCATCCTACTCACTCCTCTTTAAAATAAAGATAATAAATTTAAGCAATAATCTCTAAAATTTAACTTTAAAAATTAAAAAAACCCTCATCTCAACTAATAGCTAAACTATTAATCGGGACGAGAGTTCTCTCACGCGGTACCACCCAACTTGCTGTTTCAACAGCCACTTAAAGCACTGAATTAATAAATCTCAATACCTCTGCACTAGATAACGGATGCATTTCCAATCAGGAATCCGGCAGCTCCTACTCTGTTCAAAGCTGCAGTTCAAGGGCTACAAAAATAATTTTTTAGATCTCGGTTCTCAGCTATCCCGATTCTCTGTAATCACTGGAAATTACTTTCCTCCCTCTCACAACTTTTATCTTATTTATTTTGTATATTATACATTAATGTTAGAAAATTGTCAAGAATCAGTCGCCGGAATATTATATCTGTATACAGGTATTTAAAAATTGCTTATTTGCTTAAATTTTAGTTAAGAATCCTGCTGCAGCAGCTCTGATGACTATTCTTTTGCTGTTTTTAACTCTATTGACGAAATTAGAAAAAGGAATTATACTGAAATCAACAAATGAAAAACGAAAATTATTAGGAGAGTGATTATGATGTCCAAGTACAGCAAAGAAGATATTTTGAAGATGGCAGAAGAAAAAAATGTTAAGTTTATCAGAATGCAGTTTACTGATATTCTGGGAATAGTAAAAAATGTTGCAATCACAGCCAAGCAGCTGGAGGATGCCCTGGATAATAAAATTATGTTTGATGGATCTTCCATTGATGGTTTTACCAGAATTCAGGAGTCAGATATGTATTTAAGACCTGACTATGATACCTTTACTATTTTTCCCTGGCGTCCGGAAGAAGGTGGAGCGGTTGCCCGTTTAATCTGTGATGTTTATACACCAGACGGCAAGCCTTTCTCAGGTGGACCCCGTAATGTTTTAAAAGAGGCTTTAAAAGAAGCTGAAGAAATGGGTTATGATATGAATGTTGGACCTGAGCCTGAATTTTTCTTATTTCAGTTAGATGAAAATGGCGATGCAACTACCAAGACACACGATGATGGTGGATATTTTGATTTAGGACCAATTGATAAGGGAATTAATGCCCGCCGCAGTATTGTTTTAGCTCTAGAAGAGATGGGTTTTGAAGTTGAAGCATCCCACCATGAAGTAGCTCCCGGTCAGCATGAAATTGATTTCAAATATGCTCCCGCTTTAAAAACAGCTGATAATATCGCTACCTTTAAATTTGTGACCAAGGCAATTGCTCACGAGCACGGCCTGCATGCTACCTTTATGCCCAAACCAATCTTTGGTGAAAATGGCTCCGGAATGCACGTCCACCAGTCATTATTTAAAGATGGAGAAAACGCATTTTATGATGAAGATGACCGACTCGGTCTAAGTAAAACTGCTTATCATTATATTGGCGGATTATTAAAACATGCCAGAGCGATGGCTGCAATTACCAACCCTTCTATCAACTCCTATAAGCGTCTGGTACCTGGTTATGAAGCTCCAGTTTATCTTTCCTGGTCAAGTGCTAATAGAAGTGCTTTAATTAGAATTCCTGCAGCTCGTGGTAATGGAACCAGAGTTGAATTGAGAAACCCTGATCCAACTGCTAACCCTTATTTAGCAATTGCTGTCATGTTAAAAGCAGGTCTTGATGGAATTAAAAATGAAATTGAGCCGCCAAAAGAAGTTTTAGAAAACATTTATGAAATGTCCTTAGAGCGCAAAAACGAACTCGGTATTGAAAGTCTGCCCGGCAATATTAATGACGCTGTAAACTTATTGTTAGAAGATGAGGTTATAAAAAGCGCCTTAGGTGAGCATGTAATGGAACATTTTGTGGCAGCCAAGAAGGTCGAGTGGGATGAATACAGAACTCAGGTTAGCCAGTGGGAACTGGATAATTATCTAACCAAATTTTAATTAAGCATATTTCTGTAATCTTAGTTCTAAATAAAGTTGTCTATCTAA
>QBLP01000417.1 GCA_003070825.1 Halanaerobium sp.
ATAATATACTTAGAGATTAGTCCTCAGGTCTTATCTTAATTTAAGATAAAATTCTAAGAGAAAGAGGTTAAAAAAATGGCAACTCCCCATGATAAGTTTTTCAAAGAAATGTTTAGTAAAAAAGAAGTGGCGGAATCATTTATCAAAAACTATTTTCCCCAGGACCTTTTAGAACTTTTTAATACTGATGACTTAGAAATCACTAAAGACTCTTTTGTTGACGAAGACTTAAAAGAATTCTTTTCTGATGTTGTGTATCGGGTTAAAATAAATGACCATGACGCCTTTATCTACTGTCTTTTCGAACATAAAAGTTATCCCGATAAAAAAGTTTCGTTTCAACTGCTGAAATACATGACTAAAATCTGGAATCTATATTTAAAACAAAATAATTCTGGCAAACTGCCAGTAATCCTCCCCCTCTTGATTTACCATGGGGGAAAGAGGTATAATATAGATAAGAGATTCAGTTCCAGATTTAATATTCAAGCAAATACAAAAAAATTCATTCCAGACTTCGAATATTTGCTTTTTGACTTTTCTAAGTATAGCGATCTAGAAATTATAGGAAGTATACAGTTACAAATAGTTTTGAAAATTCTACACACCAGTTTTATTGATGATGATTACGATAAAATATTTGCTGACATATTAGAACTTATCAAAAAATTGAATGATGCTGAGTCTATTTTAGAATATTTCACAACAGGAATGAAATATATACTTGAAATTAAGGATTATGATTTTGATGTTATGCATAATAAAGTTAATTTAATCATCCCCGAAAGGAGTGAGACTTTTATGTCTACAGCTAATAAATTGCGTGAAGAGGGTAAATTAGATGGAATTAAAGAAGGAATGAAAGAAGGTAGAAAACAGGAATTAATTGAAACTATTTCAATCTTAATAAAGGATAAACTCCCACTAGATAAGCTTCCGGACAATCTTGAGAGTAAACTTAATAAATTAGATTTAATTGTTTTAAGAGAAATTCGCACTGATTTATTAAAGGATATTATAAACATTGAATCACTTGAAGATTTAGAAGAATACTTAAACTAAAGAGCAGTCTTTTCTGCTCTTTCTTTTTTTAAATTATTCTTCATCGACATCTACCTCTGCTAAAAAAGACAGATCCTTATTGATTTTTTCTTCTGGTAGGAGCTCCATCTCATCATTATCAATTATTAGAGCTTTTAAATTACTCAATTTGACATGCTTTGTTCTTTTCTGCCATCTCTCTCCAATTTTGTGTTTCTTTATTTGATATAGAATTCCTTTTTCTGGATTGCGAGCAGCAATATCAAGCCAATCTCTTGTTTCTTTTTCAGTTAATAATTCAATTTCAAAT
>QBLP01000418.1 GCA_003070825.1 Halanaerobium sp.
CTTTTAGACTAACTGTAATATTACCTGATACGTTACTGTCAGTAATTAAATTAACATCTGCAACTTCTGCAATGGCACGTAAAACATCTACAACCTCAGTATTTTTAAAAGACATATTTTCAATCTTGTCCTGTGGTCCTGCCATAACCCCCAAGGAAAAAGCAAAAACAAAAACCAAAGTAAAAATAAGTAATCTCTTTTTATATCTCATCTATTTCCCCTCCAATCTTTAACCGAAGTTTAAATCCGCGATTTTCTATAATTACACTATCTTTTTCTATAGCAGTTATCTGATATCCCTCTTTTTGATAACTTCCGCGGATAAATTCTACACTTCCTCCGGTATTTAGCAGTGCAACTTTTTCTCTATTACTGCTTATAATTCCATTTAAAGAAAATGGAAGTTCTCTTTTCACATCTTCAACTGTAATTTTGGGTGGTGCCGGCGGCTTCCTTACGTTTACAGCTGTGTTTTGAGCCTGAATATCAGCCTCCTGCTCTGCTTGAGAACTACTATCTTCTTCCGGTGGCTCTGGTGCAGGCTCAATATATTCTACAAAAGGATTTCTAAATTCTTTTCCACTATAGATTTCTCCATTTTGATTTTGAGCAAGCACAGAGAAAGAAAAGAAAAGCATTATCAAAAATATAATCAAGATCTCTAATGATTTATCCTTCATCTGTCTCAACCCCTTTACGCAGTAATTCTTCCTCTACAAGACGATCATGATAGAGCACTGTCATCGAAAGTAAGACTCCTTCTTCATTCCGACTGATATTAACATCTCTAAATTCAAACCAGTAGTTCCAGTCTTTAAAAGCTTCTAATAGACTGCTGGCTTCTCTAAAGCCGCCACTGATATTTACTGCCATTGAAATATTTTCTTCATTTTCTCTTGGTCTAAACAGCTTTAAATCTAAATTGTTCTCACGCGAAATTTCTCTAAAATCAATTAAAAGATTAATAACATCCTTATCTATATATTCGCCTCTGCTTTCTAACTCAGCTATGATTTCTCTATATTCGTCTTTAATCTCAGGCAGCCTTCTGGCAAAAGACATTGCTATATCTAAGCGATTCTGCCTGTTATTCCTCTCATTTTCTAAAACTCCAATTTCTGCTTTTAAAGGCTCATAAAAATAGAAATAATATATAGCTGAGAGGGCTATTACAAATGCCAAAACTAATAATACTTTTTCTCTTCTGCTTAAATTCTTAAACATTTTATTCGCCCTCCTCTCCCACTAAGTCAGCAGTAATAATAAAACTTACTACTTCCTGTTTTTCTAAGGTATCCAATTTTATATTAATAAAATAAGGAGAATCGATTAAGGCCTGTCTGAATT
>QBLP01000419.1 GCA_003070825.1 Halanaerobium sp.
TAGTTGTATAAATTGACTTCTGAATACTATCTGGATATTTGTAGAAAGCAAACAATTCATCTTTATCTTCAAACCAGCTTTGAGCTAAGTGAGGATAGAGTTTATCCCACTTTGAGCTGAAATCATTTAAGGCCTGCTCTGCATACTCTCTGCTGGGAGCTTTGTAAATTTTCTTTAGATCTGTAACAATTTCATCTGTATGTTTTTTCTTGACTTTATGAAGAGTATTTCGAATCTTGTGAACTACACAGCGTTGAACATCAGCTTTTGGATATACTTTAAGGAATGAGTCAGTTAATCCTGGTAGACCATCCATAACACCCAAAAGCACCTGTTCTACACCTCTGGATTTCAGGTTCATTAATACTTCCTGCCAGAGTGCAGCTGATTCTGTTACACCAATGTAGAAGTCCAGAATCTCTCTATAGCCTTCTTCATTAATTCCAATGATTATATATGCTGATTCATTGCCAACATGCTCTCGGCGGATCTTGATGCTTAGAGCATCAATAAAGATTACGCTATAGCGCTTTTCTAAGGGTCTTTTTTTCCACTGTTCAATTTCTTTTAATGCTATATCTGTCAGATTGCTGACACTGGTAGCACTGTATTTTTGACCATACATTTTCTCAATTAAATCAGCTATATCTCGAGTGGATAGACCTCTGGCATACATCTGGATTACAGTCTGTTCCAGCCAGTTATCACGACGTTTATATGGCTCAAAAAGAGCAGTTTGAAAATCATTGTTTCTATCTCTTGGAACTTCTAAATTTTCAATGACACCATATTTAGTCTGTAAATTACGAGAATAATTACCATTGCGGCTGTTGCCAGAGTTCTTACCAGCAGAATCATATTTATCGTAATTTAGAAATTCAGTTAATTCACCTTTAAGCATTTTTTCGATAAAATTTTTGATCAAATCATTAATCATATCGTCAAAATTCACTTGACCATTGTTGGGTTTTTCAGTTATACTTTTCATGAGGAGTCCTCCTTGTGGTTGTGTTTTTTATTTTGTCAATAAATATATTCAACCACTCAAAGAAGGATTCCTCTTTTTATTTAAAAAAATTATCATAATTTTATTTACACAACTTATTATACATTACTTTTAAAAAGGTGGAGGGGCAAAATGGAAATTGATAATATTATTAAAGCAATTAAAGGATTAGAAAAAGGAGTAAATATAAAAACAGGTGAAAAAATATTTAATGAAAAAGAAAACAAAATTTTAATTGATGATTTAATAAAAGCTAAATAAATTCTTAAAAAAGAAAAAATAAGAATGGAGAGAAAAAAGAATAGACCCAAAAGAGCTAAAGAAAGGTGGACCCGAAAA
>QBLP01000420.1 GCA_003070825.1 Halanaerobium sp.
AATAAATATCATAAAAAACCCTTCTCAAAAATTTTAAAGAGAAGGGTTTAGTATATCTGCTTATTTAATTTGATTAAAAAGCTAAGCTAAACTAAGAGAAATTTCAGCCTGATCTTTTTCTAATTTGAAATCAATTTCTTTATCTTTAATCTTTAAACTGTAATCTCCTCTTGTACCGGTGAACTCAAGCTCACCATTTACATCGGTTTTAAGCTTTTTGGTTTCAGTCCACCACTCATCTTTAATCAATTTTTTGAGCTCATTGTAGGCTGGTTTTGGTGAATAATCTTCTCTTAAGAGGCCGGAAGGAGCATTGAGCCACTGGCCGTCAATTAAATCCCACCAGGTAATCCCCTCAACCAGTGGATGACCATAAAGTGTTTTGTAAAACTCCACCACATTTTCTGCCTGTCTTTTTTCTCCAGCCTTAGTAGAAGGCCAGTTTTCAACCTGATAATCATTTAAATCAAGATAATGAGCAGGCATCAGCTCTCCGGAAACCATAGTTACCTCACTGAACTGAATCGGGATGCCAAAACGGCTGAACCTCTCTAAAACATCCTGAGTTTTTTCCAGACCCCAGTAACCCTGATGCATGTGGGACTGGATTCCGATATTATCAATTTCAACTCCGGCCTGCAGACAGCCGTCGATTAAAATTTCGTAGGCAGCTGTAGTATTAAAATCGTTGAGGATAAATGTGGCCTTTGGAGCTTCCTTTTGAGAGGTGTCAAAAAGTTCCTTAATCACCTTAATTCTGCCTTTAGCCTGGGCAACTCTGGTTAAGCCGTTATCATATTTATCAAAATTGGGCATAATCACTACTTCATTAATTACATCCCACATATCAACCAGCTCTTTAAAATCATTGAGATCTCTTTTAACCCGTTTGATCTGCGCCTCCCAGATTTCCTGATTACTTAAATCTAAAAGCCAGTCAGGAGCCAGAGTATGCCAGCTTAAAGGGTGTCCTTTAACAGTTAAATTATTCTGCTGACAGAATTGGGCTGCTTTTTTTAGTTCTTCAGTTCGCGGTTTTCCTCTTTCTGGTTCAAACTGCCCCCAGTAAAAGGGAAGGGTGGTAAAGTTGAAAATATCTAAAAATCTGGCTATGTATTTTTCAGTCTCCGCAGCCGCTTCAGCATCAAGCTGGTCACTGGCATAGGGGACAAATTCAAAACCATTACAGCCAAAGAGAAATTCGTGATCTTTCTGGGAAATTTCAACTTCCTGGTTTTTGAGCGGCTCTCCATTGCTGTTTAAAATTTTAAATTTTGATTTTTGCTGACGGTGATCTAGATCTGTCTCTTATACACATCT
>QBLP01000075.1 GCA_003070825.1 Halanaerobium sp.
GTTAATATTTTTAAGCAGTTCTCTAAAAGCTGCTGGATTATGGGCACCATCCAGAATGATCAGAGGGTTCTCATAAATTTTCTCCATTCTCCCCGGCCAGTAAATATCAGCCAGAGCCCGCCTGATTTCATTTTTATTCACCTGATAGGAGTCTGATAATTCTTCTACAGACCTTAAAGCCAGGGCAGTATTTACAGCCTGATGTTCTCCCAAAAGTGATAGTCTATATTCAGCTATGCTTTGCTCTTTTCTTTTTAAATGGATAATATTATCTCTTAGATTACCACTGCTTTTTATTAAATCATATTCCTTACTTAAAGCAATAAACTTTGAATTTTTAGCTTGAGCTTTATTTTGGATCACACTGAGTGCTTCAATCTGCTCAACAGCCGTAATCA
The DNA here is from genome assembly GCA_003070825.1 of Halanaerobium sp. Taxonomy (GTDB): domain Bacteria; phylum Bacillota; class Halanaerobiia; order Halanaerobiales; family Halanaerobiaceae; genus Halanaerobium. The sequence continues at coordinate 399 of QBLP01000075.1, forward strand.
CTTTAGAATTTTCTTTGATGATTCCTGCTTTTTCAGTTGCTATTTCAGCAATTGTGTCTCCCAGAAATTCTCGGTGTTCCAAACTGATATTGGTAATCAGCGATAAAAGTGGTTTTTTAACAATATTCGTAGCATCAAGTCTGCCTCCGAGTCCGGTTTCCAGAATTACTATTTCTGGATCATGCTGTTTAAAATATTTGAAAGCAATTACAGTTACAATTTCGAAAAAACTGGCTTCTACCCCGGTCTGCTCTTTCAATTTTTCAGCTGCAAATTTAACTTCAGCAGTGATTTCTTCCAGTTCATAGGTCGAACAGCTCCTGCCGTTTATTTTAATCCGCTCATTAAAATGAAAAAAATGCGGTGAGCTGTAAAGAGCAGTTTTATAACCTGCTTCTCTGTAAATACGTTCTAAAATAGCTGCAGTTGAACCTTTACCATTTGTCCCGGCAATATGTATTACATCTAAATCACGCTGAGGGTTTCCTAGATATTTCAATAATTTTCTGATCCGCTCCAGGCCCGGTTTATAGCCGGCTTCAGTCCCAAACATCGATAAAGAATTTATATATTTAAAAGGATCCATAATTTCCTCCAGTTCTTTATTTGCATTAAATAGCATTTTTAAGATAAAATATATTAAGGCACTATTATTATTATACACAAAAATGAAGAAAAGAACAAAAATTAATATCTAACTATTTGGGGGAGATTACATGTCATTACTGGGAGTATCAATTTTTTCGCTTTTTGCAGCTCAATTTTTAAAAATATTTTTTATTAGACCAATGAATTTTTATACCTTTTTCACTTCTGGAGGAATGCCCAGCTCTCACTCTTCTTTTGTTTCAGCTCTCACAATTACAGTTGGCTTAAAACACGGCTTTTCTTCTGACCTTTTTGCCATTGTAACTGTTTTCGCTTTAATTGTAACCTATGATGCCAGTGGTGTCCGGCGGGCAGTAGGCCAGCAGGCAAATGTCTTAAACAATCTGATCAAACATCTTGAAAATAAATCCTCTGTCAAAGAGAGACAGCTGTTGATCAAAGAAGATTTAAAAGAATTAATCGGCCATACTCCTTTTGAAGTATTTGCTGGAGTTCTGCTGGGAGCAGTAATAGCACTTTTAAACTGGTATTATATTTAATCAAATTTGAAAGTAGTTTAGAAGAATTAAAACCATCAGCTAAAAGGAAGAAAATCCGCCCAACTGATCAGTTAACTGATCTGCTCTGGACGGATTTTTTCATTTACTCAATCCTGATTAAATATTAATTTTTTGTATTTATATTTTACTATTTTAAAGCTGCTTCAATCTCTGCTGCAGCTTTTTCTGCTTTAAAGCCTAATTCTTCTCCTACTTCCTGACCTTTTCCACTTAAACCAAAGCGGTCAAGTCCGATAACCAGGCCGTCTCTACCAACAAGCTTGTACCAGCCAGTTGTTACTCCTGCTTCGACTGCTACTCTTAACTTAACTTCCGGCAGCTCATGAGCTGCTGCATATTTTTCGAACTTTCTTCTTTCCGGTACTGATACTACTGCAGCTTTGATACCTTTTTCTGCAAGAAGTTTAGCACTCTCTTCTGCCAGGTTGACTTCACTACCACTGGCAAAGATCATGGTATCTGCATCCTCTGGCTTACTGACAAAGTAGCCACCGTTGTTGAAGTTATCCATTCCCTGATATTTTTCGATATGCTTTAAGTTCTGTCTGGTTAGAATTAGAGCTGTCGGCTGGTCTGTTGTTTCCAGAGCTTCTACCCAGGCAGCCTTGGCCTCTTCTTCATCTCCAGGTCTCAAAACTTTAAGTCCGGGGATAATTCTTAAGGATTCAACATGCTCTATTGGCTGATGGGTTGGTCCATCTTCTCCAACAAAAACTGAATCATGAGTAAAGACATAGATTACAGGCTGCTTCATTAAAGCTGCCAGTCTGATTGCCGGACGCATATAATCAGCAAAGGTTAAGAAGGTTGCTGCAAATGGTCTTAAGCCCTGATGTAAGGAAATACCATTAACAATGGCTCCCATCGCGTGTTCTCTGACACCAAAGCGGAAGTTGCGGCCGGAGTAGTTACCTTTCTGCACCTCTCCGTATTCTCCGTTATAGGTTTTAGTTGAAGGAGCTAAGTCTGCTGAACCACCAACTAAATAAGGTACTACCTCAAATGCTTTAGTTAAAGCTGCTCCAGCTGACTTTCTGGTAGCTATTGGAGCTTCTATCTCTAAGTCCATAATTTCTTCTTTTAAGTCAACAGGAAGTTTGAGGCTCATTGCCTGATCCCATTCTTTTTTCAGTTCAGGGTTTGCTTTTGCCCAGGCCTTAAACTCTGCTTCCCATTCCAGGCGCTTATCCTGCATCTCAGCCGCCTGCTTGCGGAAGAATTCTTTGACCTCATCTGAAACATAAAATTTCTTGTCTGCAGGCAGTCCAAACTTTTCTTTTAAGCCTTTGATCTCATCTTCTCCTAAAGGTGCACCGTGAGCATCTGCTGTATCCTGCTTGTTTGGTGCTCCCAGGGCGATATGAGTTTTAGCCATAATTAAGGTTGGTCTGTCTTTATCAGATTTACCCTGGTTGATCGCATCTCTCAGCTGATCGATATTATGTCCATCTACATTTTCTATAACCTGCCAGCCAAAAGCCTTAAAGCGGTCGGCCACTGATTCGGTAAAAGCCAGGTTGGTACTGCCGGCAATAGAAATATCGTTATCATCATAGATTGCAATTAACTTATCTAAACCTAAGTGTCCTGCCAGTGATGCTGCCTCAGAGGTGATACCCTCCATCATGCAGCCATCACCCATAATTGTGTAGGTATAGTGGTCTACAATTGTGTGTTCTTCTGTGTTATATTTTTCTGCCAGCATCTTTTCGGCTAGTGACATTCCAACTGCATTGGTAAAGCCCTGGCCTAAGGGGCCGGTTGTGGTCTCTACTCCATCTGTTTCTCCATACTCGGGGTGACCTGGTGTTTTAGAATGGAGCTGTCTAAAGTTTTTTAGGTCCTCCATTGATAGATCATAACCTTTTAGGTGTAAAAATGAGTATAAAAATGCTGATCCGTGTCCTGCTGACAGTACAAAGCGATCTCTATCGGGCCAGTCTGATTTTGAGGCATCCATATCCATTACTTCTCCGAATAATAGAGCACCAATATCAGCACAGCCAATCGGCATTCCTGGATGACCAGAATTTGCCTTTTCTACAATGTCTGCAGCTAATCCTCTTACTGTATTTGCAACTTCTTTTAACAAAATTTATCCCTCCCAGAATTAAATAAAGTTTTCTCAACTATTATTTTATATGTTAAACCATAAAATGTCCAGTCAGACAAATAAATAATTTCAGTTTAAGATGCAGTAGTTTATTAATGATTAACAGAGTTAATTCAAGCCGTGAATTAACTCTGAGCCTCATTTAACTCACTCTGCCTCCGTTTTTGATGGTTATTATAGAAAGAAGCTAGATAAATTCCTCCCAGAATAAAAGCGCCTCCAATCATAGTTGTCAGTCTTACCTGTTCATTTAATAAGAGCCAGGCTAAAAAAGTGGTTAAAATTGGCTCTCCCAGGATTGATAAAGAAACAATAGAGGTTGAGAGGTAGCGGACTGCATAATTGAGAATTGAATGTCCAATCAGGGTCGGCCCAACAGCCAGCGCTAAAAAGAGCAGATAATTATTTAAGCCGTGACCGGTAAAGGGAATATCAAATAGATAAACACCGATTCCTAAAAATATGGCGGCATATGTATATAAAATATAGAGGTAGGGAAAATAATCAAGTTTTTTTCGCACCCCTCTTCCGATAAAAAGATAAGAGGAGGCAAATAAAGCAGCCGAAAGAGCAAGAAAATTACCAAAAAGCTTATCCCCCAGCTGATACAGGTCCCCAATACTAATAATTGCACTGCCAATAACTGCCATAATAATCCCGATGACTGCTCCTTCTTTTAAATCTTCTCTGGCAAATAAATACTCTAAAATAATTGTGAACAGCGGCTGCAGAGCCACAAAAATAACTGAATTGGAAATATCAGTATACTGAATAGAACTAATCCACAAAATAAAATGAACCGCCAAGAGAAAACCGACCAGTAAAGGTCGGTAATCCAGAAAATAACGCACCTTGCTTTTATGTTTGAAAAAGAAATAAGGACTTAAAAGCAGAACTGTAAATAACATTCTGTAAAAGGCAGTTATCAGCGGTGGTGCTGAAACTATTTTAATAAGTATTCCAGAGAGTGATAAAAAGAAAATTCCAACTGCAAGCAGTATATATATCTTTTTTTTAAAATCCATTTTATCACACCTGCTTTTTTAAGTTTATTGTATTTCTACTTCCTGACTTAAATTACTTTCTTCCAGAACAATCAGCTGATCATAGTGCTTGAATTCTACTTTATCCCCAGAAATCAGCATATATTTAACCTGATTTTCTTTAACCGTAACCTCAATCTGACTTCCCTTAAAACGGAGTCTAAATTGATATTCATTCCAGCCGTCCGGCAGATGAGGATGGAAGTATAATTTACCATTAAACATTCTCATCCCACCAAAACCCTGCACCAGGGCCAGCCAGGTTCCACCCATACAGGCAGTATGAACTCCCTGATAGGCATTTTCATTATAATCATCCAGATCAAGGCGAGCAGTCTGCATAAAGTAATTATAGGCCTGATTTTTGTAACCTATCTCTGAAGCCAGAATACTGTAAATTGCTGGAGATAGAGATGAATCATGGGTAGTTTTGGGTTCATAATAATCATAATTTCTAATCTTTAAATCACGGCCAAACTGATCCCCAAGCTGGAGCATCAATAGTATCACATCAGCCTGTTTGATTACCTGATAGCGCCAGATAATCAGCGGATGCCAGTTTTTAACCAGAGGTAATTCAGCATCAGGTATATTATCTACCTCAATTGGATTTTTATAAAGAAATGAGTCATCCTGAGGAGTGATTTCTAATTCCTCATTGTGAGGCAGATAAATATCTTCTTTGATTTCCTTCATCTCTTTAATTTCATTTTCAGTTAATCCTATCCGCTCTGAGAGTCTTTTGTATTTTTCAGGCGCTCTTTCTTTAATGATCTCAGCCATTTTAACCGCTGTATCCAGATTAAATTTAGCCATGTAATTAGTGTAGGCATTATTGTTTACACCAGGTTTATATTCATCCGGGCCGCAGACTACATTGAAGCAGAATTGATTATCCTTCATTGGAATATAGCTTCCCAGACTGAGCCACATCCGGGCTGTTTCAATTAAAATTTCCAGACCGTAATTTTCAATAAACTCCTGGTCCCTGCTTACCTGGTAATAGAGATTAACAGCATAGGCAATATCAGCATTGATATGATACTGTACGGTTGAGCCCATAAAAAAGCCGGAGGCCTCTTCTCCGTTAATTGTTCGCCAGGGGAATAATACACCATTAAGCTTCATCCGTTCAGCATTTTTGCGAGCTTTATCAAGAGTATTATATCTAAATAGCAGTAAATTTCTTGCTACTTCCGGGCGCTGAAAAGCATAAAAGGGCAGTATATAACTTTCTGTATCCCAGAAATAATGGCCTTCATAATACTCACCGCTAATTCCCTTAGCAGCTACACTTGTCTGACCGTCCTTTCCTGTAGCCTGCAGAATATGAAAAGCATTAAACCTAAATGCTTGCTGCAGCGAATCATCTCCATCAATTTTAACATCTACATCCTGCCAGTAACCTGACATAAATTCTGCCTGTTCTTCGACCAGATTTTCAAAACCGGTAATGGAAGCTCTGGCAGCTGAAGCTCTAGCATCACTGAGGGGATTTACGCCTTCTTCCTGACTGTGATTTACCCCAACAATTTTATCAATTGTATATTCTTCACCCTCAACTGCACTGATGTCAAAAATCCAGTCAACCCGGTTATCGGATGATCTCTTTTTGACCTCAGCGTTATCCTTAGAGCGCTCATCAAGCAAATGTTCTACCACATAGGCAACCTTAAAGTTGGTACTTTTAACTCTATGTAAAAGGTGACCGGTATTGGTATCAACTTCACTTTCTATGACTTCTAAAGCTTTTTTATCCCGCAGGTGGTGATGGTTGCTGACATCTCCATTGATAGCAGAATTAACACTGATCTTACCGGAAAAGTTTATCGCTTTAAACTGATATCTGATAGCACCAATATGTTCCCTGCTTAAAGAAATTAAACGTGTAATTTTGATCTCTATTTTTCTTCCCTGGCGGTCTTCCCAGAAAATTTTACGCCTTAAAACTCCCTGCTGCAGGTCCAGTTCGCGTTTGTAATCTAAGATCTGTCCCTTTAATAAATTTAATTTTTCTTCGTTAATATAGAGATTAATTTCACTCCAGTCAGCTAAATTAACCATTGTCTGACCATTTTGGGGTAAATTCGGAGCTTCTTCTCCATACATTATTTTTTCTGAGGCATAAACTCCATTAATATAAAAACCTGGAGTTGAAGTATCTTCACTTCCTGGATAATCTTCTTCCAGAGTTCCCCGCAGTCCCATATAACCATTTCCCAGAGTAAAAATAGCCTCATTGTGATGGTTATGGTCTAAGAGAAATTCTTCCTCAGTAATTTTCCAGGCCTGAGAAGGATAAATTGCCTCCTTATCCATTTTTCTGGCGTGATATGTTCTCAAATCAAGTCCCCTCCTTAAATTTTTATTCCCTCACTTTGAGAGAATATACTTCTATATTAATTTCTTTAACATTAATCCCTGTATTATTTTCCAGATGTTCTTTTAAAGCTGCTTTAAATTCTTCAATAAATCTTCTGATTTTGATGCCATAGACAATTTCCAGGGATAAATTGATAAATAACTGGTTATTTGTTTCTTCAACTTTAACTTTTTTAAACTCGGTTATTTTAGAAAATTTGTTAATCAAGTATTCAATTAGATCAACCAGAACCCGATTGCTAATACTTAAATTTCCGTAAAAGCTGAACCGCGGCCGAACAATACTTTTTTCATGTCTGACAGTCTGGTTGTCTTTTTTAAAAAAGAGTTCTAAAGAGTGAAGCAGATAACCGGAAAAATCCTGTTCAACTTCAATTGTCGGCACTGGAATTACATGTTTTCCCTCATTGTTACGTACCGAAAGTGCTTTTTCTATTTCCTCAGCTGAAGAAATATCTTTAATATCTATATACTGGTCAATCCCACCAAGTTCAAGTCTTTCATTAATTCTTTCGACCATTCCGGTTGAAGTTCCGAGAATTAATATTTTATCTTCATTAAGTTTTTTTAGACATTTTTTAACTTCTTCTGTTTGTTTTTCATCAAAAAATAAAGCCCGTCTGATGGCTCCCATTTTACTTTCTTCTCTTTTTGCAGAGCTTCCCGCCATAATTTTACCGGCATAGATTAAAAGTCCATCATCAACTATCAATGGAATCTGATACTGATTTGCCAGCAAAACTGCCCGGTGACTTTTCCCTGTTCCGCTGGGTCCAACAAGAGCATATACTTTCATATTTTAAAATTACCTTCTTTCCTTAAAAAAATAAAATAATTGACCTCAGG
>QBLP01000421.1 GCA_003070825.1 Halanaerobium sp.
TAGCAGCACTAGTGATTTTTGTAGGGAATTTATTTTAACTATTAGAGATCGTTTAAAATTTAATGGAGATACTGAATTAGTGAATTTATTAGAAAAAGAAGTCGATAATATAGATGATTTTTTAAATTTGTCTTATCTCATTACTAATCTGATAGAAAAAAGCGAGAAAAGAGTTGTATTGATCATAGATGATGTAGATAAGGGCTATATTAATCAACTATTTTTTGATTTTCTTGAAATGCTACAGGCAAAATTTAATTTAGCACAGGCAGAAAGAGTAAAAACTTTTCACAGCATAATACTGGCAGGAATGCATAATATAAATGATATTATGATTAATGATCCTTCTAATAAAATAATATATAACAGTATTTGGAATATCGCCAGTGAATTTAATATTGATTTTGAGCTGGAAATAAAAGAAATTGCTTCAATGTTAAGAGAATATTCAGCAGAAAGGAACATTGAACTGAATGCAGATAAATTTGCTGAAAAATTATATTATTACACCTCAGGTCATCCGTTTTTAGTAAGTAAGTTGGCAGAAGTAATTGATAATGAGATAATTGAAGATAATGAAAATAGATGGCAGGAAAAGTATTTGGATCAAGCAGTAGAGCTAATATTAAAGAAAAAATTACTTCATTTTGATATTTTAATAAAAAACATGGGAAAAGTTAGTGAACTAGAGGAAATGTGTGAGAAAATAGTTATCGATGGTAGAATTATTAATTATGCTATTGTTAATTCAGTAATAAAACAGGGTAAAACATATGGATTGTTCAGAAAACAAAATGGAATTATTAAAATCCATAATAAAATTTATAAACAGAGGATACATAATTATTTAGTCTGTAGAAAGGCGTATAGTTAAAATTATTAGAGCGGGAGGCCATTAATATGTCTGAAAAGATAGAAATTGAATATCCCGATAATCTACCTGATTTACTTCAAAAGAGTCCTGAAGAATTTGAAAGAGAGGCTAAAATGGCAATGGCGATCAAATTATTTGAACTCAAACGAATATCTTCAGGGATAGCTGCTGAGATGGTAGGTATGGAAAGAGTTTCATTTCTTTTAGAGTTGCGAAAGTATGGTGTAGAAATGATAAATATGGAGCCAGAAGAATTACCTTCTGATCTCGAAAATGCTTAAAAACACCATATAATAAAATGGTGCCCCCGGTAGGAGTCGAACCTACGCTCAAGGCTTCGGAGAGTTTTGTCGAAGTTCCTTATATTAGCATCTTTTCTTATAATCCCTGTCATAACAGCAATCTACTGTTGGAAATATCCCATATAGTTGTAAAATACTGTATATTTTACTGCGGTATTTAAC
>QBLP01000422.1 GCA_003070825.1 Halanaerobium sp.
GAATAATTACATCTGTATCTACATTATCTCCATACTTAAATACTTTTCCTTTTAACTTCATTATTTAACCTCCTCTGGACCAGCAATATAGCCTTTAATTGCTGAGGCTGCTGCTACAGCTGGACTTGCTAGATATACTTCACTGCTGGTTGATCCCATCCGACCAACAAAGTTACGGTTGGTTGTTGAAATGGCTCTTTCACCATCAGCTAAAATACCCATATGCCCACCTAAACAGGGTCCACAGGTTGGGGTAGAAACTGCCGCACCTGCATCAATAAAAATATCAAAGAGGCCTTCGTGCATTGCCTGCTTGTAAATTGCCTGAGTCCCGGGGAAAACAAGACAGCGTACATTTTTATGAACCTTCTGTCCCTTAAAAATTTCCGCGGCTGCCCTTAAATCTTCAATGCGGCCATTAGTACAAGATCCAATTACAGACTGATGAATTTCTATCTTTTCTGTAATTTCATTAAGACCTTTAGTGTTTTCAGGTAGACTTGGGAAAGCAACCTGAGGTTCAATTTGGCTGACATCAATTTCTATAACCTGCTCGTACTCAGCATCTGAATCCGGCTTAACTATAGTGTACTCCCTCTGAGCTCTATCTTCCAAATAGGATTCGGTCTTTTCGTCTGCTGCAATTAATCCTGCTTTACCACCGGCTTCAATTGCCATGTTGGACATCGTCATTCTACCGTCCATTGACAAATTTTCTATTGCCTCACCGGTAAATTCCATAGCCTTATATAAAGCTCCATCAACACCAATTTTACCGATTGTATAAAGAATTAAATCCTTACCGCTGACATGGGGCTTAAGCTCTCCACTGTAGACAATTTTTATTGTCGGCGGCACCTTAAACCAGGCCTTACCGGTAGCCATTGCAGCTGCCATATCGGTACTTCCAACTCCAGTTCCCAAAGCACCAAGGGCGCCATATGTACAGGTATGGGAGTCAGCACCAATAATAATTTCTCCGGGAAGGGTTAGGCCTTTTTCCGGTAAAAGCACATGTTCAATTCCCATCTGACCTACTTCAAAATAATTTGTAATATCATGTTTTTGGGCAAATTCTCTCACTACTTTAACCTGCTCAGCTGCCTTAATATCCTTATTTGGAGCAAAGTGATCAGGAACAAGTGCAATTCTCTCCTTATCAAATACTCTATCAACACCAATTTTATTAAATTCCTTAACTGCTACTGGGGCTGTTATATCATTACCTAATACCATATCAACTCTGGCATTAACTATCTCACCCGGTTTGACCTGATCCTGATCAGAATGAGCAGCAAGAATTTTTTCAATCATCGTCATTCCCATTTAAATAAATC
>QBLP01000423.1 GCA_003070825.1 Halanaerobium sp.
GTATAAAAGGCACAATCCTGTATAAAAAGGTTAAATGCTAAAATATATGAGGGACTCGTTTTATTACTTACTAGATTGTCCGATTATTTTTTAACTACTTTTTGCAGATCCTGATCTTTATTTTTTGGTCTGCTCCAGATTTTATTTTTAAGCCAGGGTAAGACATAATAGTCTAAACCGAAAGAACGTCCGGAACCAATTAAAGTTATTGAAGCAAACAAAAACCAGAATAGGGGACTAAAATGTCCAGGATAGTCACTGGACCAGTGTGCATACTGACCGGCCAGTAAAAAGTTAATTGAAAATCCAACAGAACCCAGTGCACCAAGAGTTGCAAACAATCCAAAGATTAAGGAAATACCGATTCCTATCATACTTAGAGTTACTACAATTTGAAAGAAGAGTGGAAACTTAAAGATAATAGCTTCATTTAGCCAGATATACCAGCCGACAGCATAGTCACCAATCGGTGAGGCTGAAGCTCCAGAAACCAAATAATCTGCTGATGTCAACCAGCCATCTCTCACTTTAGTATAACCTTCATAAAGCCACATGATTCCAACAAAAATACGCAAAAGAACTAACCAGAGTGATCTTGAAGTCTCACTGACAAAGCCAAACAGCTGCGGCAGTAAGCCTTTATGAGAAGCCTGTTCTTTCATATACTCAGTAATTAAACTATATGTTTCTTTGATTCCTCCAATTTCAAAACGGTAGAACATATTTACAGAGTGTTTCATAAACATAGCTGGAATTCCTGTTAAAGATAGTCCCATTACTTCAGCTACTGCATAGCTGCTTCCAACTGAAACCATTACACCATGTAAATCGGGATCGAGTTCTTCTTTTGAGCCACCTTTAATTTCTGCTACAATATTTGCAGCTGCACATTCACCTGTCTGCTGAGCAGATTCTACTAATGCCGGCAGTATCTGATCATCATTCCAGGGAGCTGCTGCATTATCACCAATTGCATAAACATTAGCATAATCTTCTGTCTGCAGATATTTATTTACTTTTATTCTATTTGCCCGGTCAGTAGCCAGGCCAGAATTTGCAGCAAAGTCAGCTGCCTCTACACCACAGGTCCAAATAATAGTCCCTGCATTGACTTCCATTCCGTCATTTAAAATTATCTTATTTTTTTCTATTTTGTTAACAAACTCACCTGTTTTAACATTAACTCCGTTATCTCTCATATAATTCATTGCCTTTTCAACCAGCTCATCACTGAGATTGGGAAGTATTTGATCAAGGCCTTCAAAGTTATAAATTTCTATTTCATTGCGTGGTATATTATATTCTTTGCTGTACTCATCAAGCCATTCAATTAATTC
>QBLP01000008.1 GCA_003070825.1 Halanaerobium sp.
CAATTATAGCAAAAAATGGGTATAACTGCAGTAAATATACATTTCTCTTACTGCCAATCATAGAAAAAACAATAAAAATAACTAAAAATGAAACAACCGAAAAATCTAAAAGAGTATTTCTTTCATTTTTCAGCTTCTTATAATAGTATAAAGCTGGAACAACAAAAAAGGACCAGGGTAAGGCAGCCGCTGGAAAATTAATCAGGTAATAATAAAAAGGCTGTGGATGTCCCTGAGAACCAGTAGAATAACCAGCTAATTGATCTAAAACTGTAGTTTCAAAATAGGAATATCCCGCTTTTTGATAGGCAAAAAATAACCAGATTAATGCCGGCAGCACCATAAAAAATAGGGAGGCTAGCCAGGGAATTTCCTTTAATTTTTTTGCTTTTTTATTTATTACTAAATAAACTGTCAGGATAATAAGGGGTAAAATTGAGATCTGACTTTTAACTACTGCCCCCAATCCCATCAGAAAAAAAGCAAATATAGTTGTTAATTTATTATTCTTAAAATCGGAGTGATTTTTGAATAATATTAATGCAGCCAGAGTAGTACAAAAGACCAGAGGAATATCTAAATTTATTTTCATAGCCAGCCAGAAAAAATTAACAGTTGTAGCAAGAATAATTGTGCTTAAAACGGCTGTTTTTAAACCATCTTTTTTGAGAACAAAATATGCTAAACTTAATAATAACAGAACTGAAATAATAATTCCAGGCATTCTAACTGCAGTCACTGAGAACTCTCCAGCTAATATTCCACTTAAGCCAATTAAATTGAAATATGTGGGTGGTTTTTCATAATAAATTCTATTATTTAAATGAGGAATTATCCAGTGACCATCAACAGCCGCCTCTCTAGCTATCTCAGCATATCTCGGCTCATCTGGTGACCATAAATCATAGGCTCCAATATTGAAAATATAAATTAAGAAGATACTAATTACCAGTATTAATATAGTTAAAGTCGCTTTTTTGTTTAACTCCAAAATATTATCCTCCCTATCTTTCCAAATTTTTAATTGAAAATCAAAAAATGTTCTAACCATTAATTTATATAACCTATAAGTCTAATTATTGTAGCGTGATCAATAAATTTTCTGCAGCCATTCCACTTCTCTTTTTAAACCCTCTTCAAAAGAAACCCGGGGCTGATATCCTAATAGTTTCTCCGCTTTTGATGTGTCAGCAGAGGTATGTTTTACATCACCTTTAACTTTTTCTGTGTAATTGATTTCTGTCTCACAATTAGTTAGTTCTTTAATTAAATCTAGAGTCTCATTTAAAACTATCCCTCTGCCTGAACCACCAATATTAATAATTTCTCCCGCTGGCGCTTTTTTTGCAGCCAGAATATTAGCTCTAGCAATATCACCAACATAGGTAAAGTTACGGCTCTGTCTGCCATCTCCAAAAATATTTATTTCTCCCCCGGTTAAAAAAGCTTTGATAAAAATATGAAAAGCCATATCAGGTCTCTGTCCTTCTCCATAAACAGTAAAGTATCTTAAAGAAACAGCTGGTACCTTAAAATTTTTATAATATAGATATGCTAAATTTTCTCCAGCTAATTTAGAAACTCCATAAGGAGAAACTGGCTGTAATCTATTATCTTCCTGCATCGGCAATTGATCAGTATCACCATAAACTGAAGATGAGGAGGCATAAACAAATTTTTTAAGCCTAGAACTTCCTTTAGCAGCTTCTAATAATTTTTGAGTTAATAATATATTATTCTGATTATATATTTCAAAATCTTCTCCCCAGCTGGAACGGACTCCTGCCTGAGCTGCCTGATGATATACATAATCTATATCTTTTAATAATTTTTGCAGATCAGTTTTTAGAAGATCCTTTTCAATAAAAGTAAAATTAGAATTATCCAATAATGTTTCAATATTTTTTTCTTTTAAATTTAGATGAGCTGAGCCAGGAAAAATCGGGAAAAACAAAAAATGAGTAGAAAGAAGAGAGGGAGGAAAGAAAAAAATGGAAGAGAATCGTGATCAATGGGGAACGAGACTTGGTTTTATTTTAGCAACAATTGGTTCAGCAGTAGGGTTGGGAAATATCTGGCGCTTTTCGTATCAGGCATATGAAAATGGTGGAGGTGCCTTTTTATTTCCTTATTTATTTGCATTAATAACTGCGGGTATACCATTATTACTACTTGAAATGGGATTTGGATTTTTTACTAGAAACTCTGCACCAAGTTCTTTTCGTAAAATTAATGAAAAATTTGAATGGGTTGGTTGGTGGTCAGTATTAATTGCTTTTGTAGTAACTGTTTATTATATTGTTATTATTGCCTGGAGTTTATTATTTGTATTTGAGTCATTTTCTCTGGGCTGGACTGCTGATCCAGAAGGATTTTTCTTTGGAGAATTTCTCAACTTCTCCGGTAGTGCCTTCAACTTAGGTGGTATTCAGTGGCCGATTTTCTTTGCTTTACTTGCAGTCTGGTTAATTAATTATACTATTATTGCAGGTGGAGTAGAAAAAGGAATTGAAAAAGCCAGTAAGATTTTTATGCCGCTTTTAGCTGTGATGGTTTTAGTGATTGTCTTTAGAGGTGTTACACTTCCGGGAGCAATGCAGGGAGTTAAAGCATTTATAACACCTGATTTTTCCAAGATTTTAGACTGGAATATTTGGGTTGGAGCTTATGGTCAGATATTCTTTACTCTGAGTCTCGGTTTTGGAATTATGATTGCTTATTCCAGCTATCTGCCTAAGAAATCAGATGTTGTAAAAAATGGAATTATAGCAGCTTTATCAAACAGTATTTTTAGTATTGTAGTTGGGTTTGGTGTTTTTGGTATTCTTGGTTATATGGCGGGACAGCAGGGAGTAGCAATTGGAGATGTTGCAACTTCTGGGATTGGACTTGCTTTTATTGCTTTTCCAAAAGCTATTAACCTCTTACCTGGATTACCGCAGATATTTGGTTTTGCATTTTTCTTTTCATTAACAATTGCAGGACTTTCATCAAGTATCTCATTAATTGAATCAGTAGTTTCATCGCTAATTGATAACTTTAGTTTAAGCCGCAAAAAAGCTGTTACTTATGTATCAATTGTTGGATTCTTGCTCGGAGTACCAATGGTTACTCAGGGTGGTTTAGCTATTTTAGATATAGTTGACCATTTTGTTAATATTTTTGGTCTGCTGGTGGTAGGTTTGGTAGAAATGCTTGTCTTAAGCTATGCTTTTGATTTAGATAAGATAAAAGATAATATGAATGTCAGCTCTGATCTTCATGTTGGAGGTGGCTGGAAAACCATGATTAAAGTTGTTGCACCACTATTTATTGGTATTGGATTTATTCAAAATACTATTTCTGAGTTTAGCGCTGCTTATGGTGGTTATCCAATGAGTGAACTTCTAACTTTTGGCTGGCTGGTTGTAGCCTTACTTGTAATATTTGCGGTTATGCTCGGCAGAAACAGCAGTAACCGGATTTAGAGCTGCAGATTTTTAAGTTTTAAAATTAATATCTAAAATTAAGTCCTCAGTATATTTTCTGGGGGCTTTTTTTCTGGCTGATTATTTTATATAATTATTAGTGGTATAATATCAAAGGGAGGCATCAAATTATGGAAGAAATTTTTGAGCGTAGAAGTATTAGAAAATATAAAAGCAAGGATGTCGAAGAAGAAAAGATTGAGAAACTTTTGGAAGCAGCCGTCTCTGCACCCTCTGCTGGTAATGAACAGCCCTGGCATTTTATTGTGATTAAAGATAGAAAAAGACTCAATCATCTGGCTGAGATTCATCCCTATGCAAAGATGTTAAAAGAAGCTCCACTGGCTATTGCAGTCTGTGCTGATCTCAGCCAGCAGAAACATCAGGGGTTCTGGGTTCAGGACTGTTCAGCTGCCACTCAAAATATTTTATTGGAAGCTCAATCTTTAGGTTTAGGTTCAGTCTGGATAGGCTGTCACCCGGCTGAAGATAGAGAGAAAAAAGTCAGCAATTATTTAAAAGTACCTGCAGGTTTTAAAACCCTGTCTTTAGTGGCAGTTGGTTATCCGGCAGAGGAAAAAGGAAGAGTTAATCGAATGAATGATAATATTGTTCACTTAGAAGAGTGGTAAAATTATGAGTGAATATAAAATAGAATTGCATGCTCACAGTTCGGAAAGCAGCCGCTGTGGTTCAATTAAAGCTGAGGATCTGGTTAAAAAGTATCAAAGAGCTGGTTATAGTGCCCTGGTTTTGACTGATCATTATTATGCCCGTTTTTTTGATAAAGTTAAAGATTTAAGCTGGGAAGAGCAGCTCGAAAAATATTTAAAAGGTTATAAAATTGCTAAAAAAGTTGCTGCTGAAATGGACTTCAATCTATTTTTAGGAATAGAGATTAAATTTAATGATGATCCCAATGAGTATTTAGTTTATGGTCTTGAAGAAAAAATTCTTTTTGAAAATCCTAATCTGCATCAGCTTAATTTAGAAAAATTTAAAGAGCTGACTGATTCCCAGAGTAATAAAATATTAATTTATCAGGCCCATCCTTATCGAAAGGGAATGTCACCTGCTGCTGATTATCTGTTGGATGGTTTAGAAGTTTATAATGGTAATCGCCGTCACGACTCTCAGAATGAGAAGGCTCATAATTATGCAGCAGAACATCAGCTTAAAATGATTTCGGGTTCTGATTTTCATGAAAATGAAGATCTGGCTCGTGGTGGTATAGTTACTCAACATAAAATTGAAGGAATAAGAGATTTGCTTCAGATCTTAGAGTTTGAAAGTTACAGATTAATTAAATCCTGACATTAAAAATCCCCTTCTGAAATGGAAGGGGATTAAATAATTGAGGCTTCAGCTGGAAGCAGAACTTTTAACATTAAAAAAGCAGTCGTTTATTGATAAAGGTCAACAATTTCTGCCGCAGCTTTTTTAATATTTTCTGCCTCAATTTCCGCTTTATAAAAGTCGATTTTATTCTGAGAGTGTTCATACATCGGGTCATAATAACTTTCTAAAAGAATTCTAGTTAGTTCTCTAAATTTTCCGCTTTCAGCAAGCTCTAAAAGCTGATAATATGCTTTTTTACCTGCCTTTTTAATAAGATATTTTTTGATGGCAGTCAGAGATTCTAAAACTCTTTTAATAAATTTTTGCTGGTCACTTTCAATATCTTTTATATATTCTAAATAGATATTTTCTACTCTTTTTTTGGTTGAAGCTGTAATTAAAATATCTTCTCCAGCTTTCATTTTTTTGTAAAAAAACTCCGGAATCACAGAATGACCAACCCTTCTGCTTTCAGCTTCTACAAATATATAGCCATCTGGCTGATCTTTTTTCTTTAATTCTTCCCAGAGCAGTGATTCAAAATATTTTTGATTATAGGGTTCATTAAGGCCAATACTGCCAAAAGCTGAACCTCTGTGGTTGGCGATTCCTTCTAAGTCAATAATGTTTGCTCCCAGCTTATCCATTTCTTTTAAAATGTAGGTTTTGCCAACTCCAGTATTTCCATGGAGAACTACTATTTCACCCTTAAATTGATAATTATCCAGTTTATCAATTATATAATGGCGGTAACCCTTATAACCATTTTCAAGCCGGTAGACTTCGATTCCAGCCAGATCAGAAAACTCAGCCAGGCTTTTGCTGCGCAGACCGCCGCGAGAACAGAAGATAATCAGATTATCATATTCCCGGGCCAGCTGATTAACTTCAGCTATTAAATCTGGAATTTTGGGAGATACTAGTTCAACTCCTTTTAACTTTGCCTTTTTGGGGCTCTGCTGTTTGTAAATTGTACCAATAATTTTTCTTTCCTGATGATCAAGCAGTTCTATATTGACAGCTCCTGGAATAGTTGCTTCCTGATATTCCTCTTTAGTACGGGCGTCAATATAAATACTGTTTTCTAAATTTAAACTTTGCTGATATGTTATTAGTCTTTCTTTTCTCATTTATTACACCTACTAAATTAAATTTATTATTTAACCTTTTGTCTGTTGACTATTATAAATAGATTCCTTAATTCATATTTTATCCTATTCAGCAGAAAAATCAAAATTAAAAGCTAAAAAATTCCTGAAAGGTAAATAGACTACTTGAATTGAAATTGAAAAAGTGTTATATTTAATACAGCTAAATGAACAAATGACCATAATATATAATGAGGTGATTATTTAATGTATGATGTGAAAGATAAAAAGGTTGTCTTAGAACATGGAACTATCAACAAAGGAATTATAGCTGTTGCCAGTGGGAAGGGTGGAGTTGGTAAATCAACTGTTACTGTAAACCTGGCTACTGCTCTGGCTGAGTTAGGATATAAGGTCGGAATTATAGACGCTGATGTAAGAGGCTTTAGTGTTCCACGAATTCTTGGAGTTACTGATAAGCCTAGAGCAGTTAGCGAAAAAGAAATTATTCCTCCTGAAGTAAAAGGAATTAAAGCTATTTCTATGGGTTCATTTGTAGATGAAAATAGTCCCGTAATCTGGAGAGCACCACTGCTGGCAGGAGCATTAGAGCAGTTCTTTAAAGATGTGCGCTGGGGAGAAATTGATTATATGCTGATCGATCTGCCTCCAGGAACAGGAGATATGCCATTAAATATTATGCAGAAAGTTCCTCATGCTGAAACATTAGTTGTAACTACTCCTCAGGTAACAGCAACTAAGGTAGCAGGAAGAATTGGTGCTATGGCTGATAAGATGGACCATGAGATTATAGGTGTGGTTGAAAATATGGCTTATTATAGATGTTCAGAATGCGGCCATAAGGATTATATCTTTGGCGAAGATGGTGGCAGGGATCTGGCTGATTTTATGGAGACCGAACTGCTCGGACAGCTGCCGTTGATTTCGGAAGTTAGACGCCGCAGTGACTCCGGAAATCCTATTGTTTTTGACGAACCGGAATCTGAAATTTCTCAGGAGTTTATTAAGATTGCAAAGAAATTAGCTGAGAGAGAACAGGGTTTTGATGAGAAGGTTGAGCCACTTAAATTAAATATGGATCCACAGTAAAACTTTGGTACCGGGTACTTGTAAAATATTACTAATTAAAAAACTGGATTTAGATGGTAATATTTTACAAGTACCCGGTACCTTTAAAAAATGGGGGTTTTAAAATTGAAATTAGTTATACCTGCAGTAGCAGAAGGAAATATGGAAACAGAAGTACATGATAATTTCGGGAGAGCAACATTTTTCGCCTTTATTGATACTGAGACAGAAGAGATTGATTTTGTAGAAAATACTGCTGCTAAAAAAAGTAGTGGTGCTGGAGTAGGAGCCGCTCAATTATGTGCTGATAATGAAGCAGATATTGTTACTGCCTATCATTTTGGGCCAAAAGCATTTAAGGCACTGACCGCTGCCGGCATTGAAGTTTTAGATTTAAATAAGCAAAAATTAATTAAAGAAGTATATAGCGATTACAAGGCAGGCAAATTAGCTGAGGCTGAAGCTGGCCCGGGAGGACATCATTAAATTGGCTGAAGAAATTTCACTTTCAATTTTAAGTGGTAAGGGAGGAACCGGAAAAACAACTCTGGCAGTTAATCTTGCTCTGGCGCTGGAAAATGTTCAGCTGCTGGATGCAGATGTTGAGGAGCCAAATGATTACCTATTTATTTCTCCAGAAATTGAAAGTAAAGAAACTGAATCAGTAATGAGGTTGATTCCAGAAGTCAATGATGATAAATGTACTGCCTGCCGAAAATGTGTTGACTTTTGTGAATATAATGCTCTGGCTATGATGCTGGATAATGTAATGGTTTTTGAAGAAGTCTGCCACAGCTGTGGCGGCTGTAAAATTGTTTGTCCGGAAGATGCGATTACTGAAAAGGAAAAAGAACTGGGTAAATTGCGCCATGACTCTCTCTCCAATTTAGATTTCTGGCAGGGAGAATTAAACACCAAAGAAGAAAAAGCTGTACCGGTAATTGAAAAGTTAAAAACAAAAATAGATCGGGATAAAAAGGTGGTTATTGACTCACCTCCAGGAACAACCTGTCCGACTATTGAAGCAATTACAGATACAGACTTTACAATTGTAGTAACTGAGCCTTCACCTTTTGGCCTGCATGATTTAAAGATGGTAATTGAAATGTTAAATGATATTAGTCAGTCTTTTGCAGTTGTGATCAACAGAGCAGAAGCTGACAGTGATTATTTAATTGAAGATTACTGTCAGGCAGAAGGAATTAAAATAATGCTTAAAATTCCATTCTCCAGGAAGATTGCAGAACTATATTCAGAAGGAATTCCTTTTGTTAATAAACTGGAAGGATGGGATGAAAAACTGCAGCAGTTATATCAAGAAATTAGAGAGGAGGCCCTAAAATAATGAATGAAATTACTGTAATTAGTGGTAAGGGTGGAACCGGAAAGACTACCTTTACAGCTAATCTGGCTTCCTTACTTGATAATTTAGTTGTTGGAGACTGTGATGTAGATGCTCCTAACCTGCATCTTTTATTAAATCCAGAAAATAAAAGTGAAGCAGTTTTTAAGGGAATGAAACTGGCGGTTAAAAATGATGATCTCTGTATTGACTGTGGTCTCTGTTATGAAAGCTGTCGTTTTAATGCTATTACGGCTGCTGATTATCAGATTAAAAATTTAAAATGTGAGGGCTGTGCTGTCTGTGCCTATGTCTGTCCAACTGATGCCATTAAGATGGAAGAAATTGAAACCGGGACTCTTTATGAAGCAGAAAGCAGATTTGGTGAGATGGTTCATGCCAAATTAATTCCCGGGGCGGATACTTCAGGAAAACTGGTAAGTGAGGTAAAAAATCGGGCTTCAGAGCTGGCAAAAGAGAAAAATAAAGACTGGATTTTGATTGATGGATCACCCGGGATTGGCTGTCCTGTAATTGCTTCTCTAACAGGTTCCGATCTGGCAGTTTTGGTTACTGAGCCAACCATGTCAGGCTTTGCAGATCTTAAAAGAGTTATGGAAGTTGTCAATCATTTTAAAATTCCAGCCGGTATTGTAATTAATAAGTATGATCTGAATGAAAATATTTCAGCCAAAATAGAAGCCTATGCAGCAGAAGAAAAAATTGAATTACTTACTAAAATCCCTTACAGCAGAGTGATAGTAGATTCACTTAAAAAAGGCGATCTATTTGTTGATAACGATGCACAATTAAGGACAAAAATGCTGACTGTCAAAGAAAAACTTACAAAAATACTGGGAAGCTAAGATTTAAAGGAGGCTTTAATAAAATGAAAAAGATTGCTGTACCCGTTCAGGGAGAAAATGTATCAGCTCATTTTGGTCATGCACCTGAATTTAAACTTTTTAGTACTGAAGATAATGTGATCAGCGCTGAGGAAATAATAGAAAATCCGGGCCATCAGCCGGGGCTGCTGCCAAAATTGTTGAATGAAGCAGGAGCAGATATAATAATTGCTTCCGGCATGGGCCAGAAAGCGATTGCTATCTTTGAGCATAATAATATAGAAGTTGTCTGTGGAGCAGCTGGTAATGCCAGAGAAGCGGTTTCTAATTACTTAAATGGTAAATTAGATGCTTCTGATAACGCCTGTTCCCATGGTGAAGGAGATGGGCATCACCATTAATTTTATTAATCTCATTAATCTCATTTGAACCAGGTCCAAAACGCGCGTTTTGTACCTGGTTCAAATGAGCAATTTTGGACCTGGTTTAAATTAAAGGGGCAAATTTTTTTACTTTATTCTTGACATATGTTCAAAATGGAGTTATAATATAATTACAGAATAAAGAGCATATGTTCATTAAGGTGATTTTAATTAGTACTTTCCAATTTATATCTTAATGAGCGGTGTTAACAAACTAAAAATTAAAAGGAGTGATTGTTTATGCCACGCGGAAATAGAAGAGGTCCAGAAGGTAGAGGTCCAATGACAGGAAGAGGATTAGGTTACTGTGCAGGGAATGATCAACCGGGATTTGCAGTTGATGCAGCTTCTCAGGGAGCAGGTAGAGGTTTTAGAAATAGTGCCGGACGAGGTCCTGGCTTCAGTCGCAGACGTGGTTTTGCTGGTGCAGGTAGAGGCCATGGAATGGGCTATGGATTTGCAGCTGGAAGAGGAGTAGCTCATGCTCCAGCTGGTGAAGATGTAGATTATGATAGTGAAGAAAATAAAAACCGAGAAATCACACGTCTCGAAAATCTGGCAAATACACTTTCAAGTGAGCTTGAGATTGTAAAAAAACAGATAGAAGAGCTAAAAAATAATTAAAGTCAAAAATAAAGTTAATATTTAAACTCTTAAACTCTAACCCTTATTGCAGAGAAAATTTTGTTTCGGATAGACTCTGTGATAGGGGGTTTTTGTCCTTAAATGGAACTAAAGTTAAATACTGAGAGTGACTGCTGATTTCTTGTTTTTATAGTTAAATTATTATATAATAATTTTAAATAATGGTTAGTAATTTTAAAAAAAGTTAAATTGACGAGGGAGTTTAAGATGGGTAAAAAAACAAATAAAAAGATTGAAGAAAAAATAAGAAATATTGCTAAACACTTAAATCAATACACAAAAGATCACCTTAAATGCTATAATCTTACTTTAGGAAGATTTCATGTTTTAAGAGTAATTATTGAATCACAGCCTGTTAGTATGGGTGAGATTCATGAGGAACTCCATATGGCAAATAGTACTGTTACTGTTATAGTTGATTATTTGCATGAAGCAGGCTTAGTTAAAAGAAGAAGAGATGAGAATGATCGAAGAGTTGTACTATTAGAAATAACTGATCAGGGAAGAGAAATTATGGAAAGTCTGCTGAAAAAAAGGCAGGATTTTATGGAAAAAGCACTAGTAGATATGGAAGATTCTGCTGAAGAGTTAGCTCAGCTATTAAGCAAGTTACTGGGTAAAATTGAAGAAATATATCAACCAGATAAATAGATAAGTTGAGGAGGAGAGTATTTTGAAAAAAAGACTCTTATTTTTTTTAATTATATTTTTAATTTTATTTTCATATAATCCAAATTTGAATGCTCAAAGTGAGCTTGCTATGTCAATCAGAAATCATTTACTGGTTATTGAAGAATATGATGGCCTTTTCCCTGAAGGGGAAGATGTTGATTTTTACCGAGAATTAATCGAGTTTTATGATCAGCGCTATCATCGCTCAATTTGGTTTGATGGTGACCAGTTTAAAAAAAATCCTGAAGTTTTAATCGCTGAAATTAAAGACAGTTATGGCGAGGGTTTAAAACCTGCAGATTATCATTTGGATTTTATTGAAAACTCAGTTAAAGATCCAGATCTTTTTACGGCTGATTCTCTAGAAAAAAGAGCCTTGCTGGAAATATTATTGACAAATGCTTATTTAAGTCTGGCATCTGATTATCTAAATGGCAAAATTGATTCAGAAATTATTATAGAAGATTATAATCATCAGGATGATAATTTAGAATCCCAAAAATTATTAAAACTGCTGGTTGAGGAAGAAAGGCTGGCCCAGACACTAGAATCTCAACTGCCGACATCCTCTAATTACACTCAACTTAGAGATAAATTATATCTGTACAGAGATTCGGGGAAAATAAAAGATTGGCCTCAGATTAATACAGATGAGACTTTAGCTTTAGAAGCTGAAGGGAAGGCAGTGGCTCAGCTGGTGGACAATTTATCTGCAAGAGCATATTTAAATATAGAGAGCCTTGATAAGCGAGAATCATTTAGTCAGCAGGTTAAAAGAGCTGTAGTCAGGTTTCAGCTGGATAATGGTCTAAATGCTGATGGGATAGTTGGCAGTAAAACCAGAAAAGCCTTAAATATTCCACTTAAGCAGCGAATCAAACAGATAATAGTTAACATGGAAAGATGGCGCTGGCTGCCGGAGAATTTAGGCAGCAGATATATTTATGTTAATATTGCTGACTATAATTTAAAGCTTTATGAAAATAATCAGTTGAAGATGGAGATGAAAACAATAGTCGGGCAGGAACAGCGGAGTACTCCAGTTTTTAGTGATGAAATTGATTATCTTGTTTTAAATCCTTACTGGTATGTTCCAAAATCAATTGCAGTAAAAGATAAATTGCCAATAATCAAAGAAGATTATAAATATCTTCAAGAAAACAATTACTCATTATTTCAATATACCGGAAATAATAACTTGAAGGAGATAGATCCAGCAGAAGTTGACTGGTCAGAAATTGATAAAAACAACTTTAATTATCTTTTAAGGCAGAATCCAGGTGATGAAAATGCACTGGGAAGAGTTAAATTTATGTTTCCCAATCGCTTTAGTGTTTATTTGCATGATACTCCCAGTAAGTACCTTTTTTCCGAAACAGAAAGAGGTTTTAGCTCTGGCTGTATTCGGATTGAAAAACCGCTAGATCTGGCGGAATATTTATTAAGAGATCAGGAAAAATGGGATCGACAGGCAATCGAAGCAGAAATGAAAAAAGATAAAGAAAAGACAGTTTATTTAAATAATCCAATTAAAATTTATCTACAGTATAATACAGTCTGGGTAGATTCTCTAGGTGATTTGAATTTTAGAGAAGATATATATGGACGCGATCAAAAAATAATCGGAGAATATTTTCAGCAAAATAATTAACAAAAAATTAATTAGAGTAAAAGGAGCAAAAACAATTTAAATGAAAAAATTATTTTATCTATCAATAGCAGCACTTTTTATATTAATCAGCAGTTGTTCAGTTGGTGCAGAAGCTTTTACAGAAGATCATGCGGATTTTTCTATAGTTTATGATGAACTTAAAATTCCGCTAAAAACTTTCAGCATATTTGTGCTTCCCCGGGAAGAAATTGAAGTAAAAATAGCCGAAGAAGATAGAAATCAGCAGTATATAATTGAGCTTGGGGGCAAAAAATATGAGAGCGGGAGTTCTTTTAGTTGGAAAGCACATGGAGAAAGTGGTCATTATCCGGTTACAATTAGCAGAAAAAATGCTTCTGGAAAAAATTCTGAGATTAAATTAAATGTCTTTGTACTACACCCGTATTCAGAAAAAGAGGGTGAATATATATATGGCTTTAAAATTGGTAATTATCCAGCAGCTCCTGCAGACCAAAAAGAGGATTATTCTAAGCCAAAAGGGTTTTTAAAAATTGAGCAATCAATACTGGATTTAAATTTAACTCCTCATTTTAAGGTCGAGAAGTTTTTAACAAATCAGAGTGACCAACTGCCTCAATTTATTGTGATTCAGGAATCATTACTTTTAAAGTTAGAATATTTTTTAGCAGAGGTTAATAAAGCGGGTTATCCTGCCGAAACTTTTGGGATTGTAAGTTTTTATCGCTCACCTTATTTTAATAAAAAGATTGGTAATGATACCCATTACAGCCGTCATCTTTATGGTGATGCTGTTGATATATATATAGATAACAGGGGTAATGAGTGGATGGATGATCTAAATGGTGATGGTAAATTAGACATAAAAGATGCGGATGTTTTATTTAAAATAGCAAAGAAATTTGATCAGAAGGAGAAATATGCTGATCTTCAGGGTGGTTTGAGTAGTTATCATGCTAATGGTGTGAGAGGATCTTTTATTCATATTGATACCAGAGGTATCCATGTCACCTGGTAATTCAATATAATATTTTTGGAAGCTTAGCTAAAATTATGTTAATTAAGTGGGAGGTTATTAAGTTGTTAATTGGAGATATTATTTCAAAAACAGCTGCAGAAAAAGGAGATAAAATCGCTGCAGTTCTTGATGACAAAAAAGTTACATATCAGGATTTAGAAAAGCAAAGTAATCAGCTGGCACACGGCCTAATTGATTTAGGGATAAAGCCTGCAGATATGGTGAGCATTATGCTGCCCAATAGTATTGAGTTTTTAACTGCTTATTTAGGGGTTATTAAGTCGGGTGCTACAATGGTACCTCTAAATATCAGTTTTAAAAAGGCAGCTGTTGAATATATTTTGAATAATTCAGAAGCTAAAATAATTATCAGCTCAAAAAAGTTTTTGCCTTTAATTAAAGACTGTGATTTGGATTATCTACAAAAAATAATTTTAGTCGATGGTGAAAAGTCTGATGATTATCTGGCTTTATCTGAACTGGCAGACCAGCAAAGCACCCTACCTGAATTAAAAGAGATTGATCAGGAATATACGGCGGCCTGTCTTTATACTTCGGGAACGACCGGTCAGCCTAAAGGAGCAATGCTGACTCATCACAACCTGATTTTTGATACCCAAAAAACAATTGAACATTTAAAGGTTGATGATAGTGACCGCTATATTTGTGTGCTGCCGATGTTCCATGCTTTTGCAGAAACTGTCTGTATGCTGATGCCCCTCTTTTTGGGCGCAGAAATAGTAATTGTAGATAGATTTTTACCTGAAAAAGTATTAAAAACCATTCAGGAAGAAAATGTAACATTTTTTGCCGGAGTACCGACAATGTATTCCGCTCTCTTAAATGTTAAAAATAAAGATGAATATGATCTTTCTCATTTAAATCTATGTATTTCTGGTGGAGCAGCAATGCCCCAGCAGACAATGGAGGATTTTGAAAAAACATTTAATGTAAAAATTCTTGAAGGTAATGGACCAACCGAAACTTCTCCGGTTGCTTATGTGAATCCGGTAGATGGAGAAAGGAAGTCCGGTTCTGTTGGTTTACCAATTCCAGAAACAAAAGTTAAGATTGTAGACGAAAATGATAAAGAGCTCGAGCGAGGAAAAATTGGTGAGATTGTTGTTCAGGGAGAACATGTAATGAAGGGCTATTTTAAAATGCCTGAGGCAACAGAAAAAACTCTGCGCGGTGGCTGGTTACACACTGGTGATTTAGGTAAAATGGATCAGGACGGCTATGTTTATATTGTTGACCGCAAAAAAGATATGATTAATGTTGGAGGAATGAATGTTTATCCAAGAGAAATAGAAGAACAGTTATATAAACATCCTAAAATTAGAGAAGCAGCTGTAGTTGCAACCAAGGATGAATTAAGAGGGGAAATCCCCAAAGCAGTTATTGTCCTAAAGGAAGGCGAAAAGGCTGATGAACGGGAGATAAAAAAATACTGTCAGCAGTATTTCGCTAATTATAAAGTTCCAAAACTGGTTGATTTTCTGGATGAATTACCAAAGAATGCAACCGGAAAAATTGATAAAAAATCATTAAGTGATCTTTAAAGAGTAAAAGCTTCCCCTTCTTTTTTTAGGAGGGGGATTTTCTCTTTTTGTGTCCTTAGCTGATTAATTTAAAATATTTAAAGCGGAGGCGATTAAAATGACAGTTGATTATGAAAATCTTCGCCTGGAAATGGTTAAAGAGCAGTTAGAAAAAAGAGGAATTAAAGATCAATCCGTACTTGAAGCCTTTAAAAGAGTTCCTCGCGAAAGGTTTATGCTGGATGAAAATAAGGAACTGGCCTATGCAGATGGTGCTCAAACAATTGAAGCAGGTCAAACCATCAGTCAGCCTTATATTGTTGCTAAAATGCTGGAGGCACTTAATTTAAGTCCGACAGACAGGGTTTTGGAGATTGGGACAGGCTCAGGTTATGCAGCAGCACTACTTGCTGAGATTGCTGGAGAAGTTTATACCATAGAGAGAATAGAGAAACTTGCAGTCAAAGCCAGAAATCTGCTTTCAAAATTAAATTATGAAAACATCAGAGTTAAAACAGGAGACGGAACCCTTGGTTGGGAAGAATATGCTCCTTATGATGCAATTTTAGTTTCGGCAGCAGCTCCCTATCTGCCTGAAAAATTAAAAATACAGCTTAATAAAAAAGGTCGGATAATAATTCCAATCGGGGAGCGGGGAGGTATTCAGCAGTTAAAGCTTTATACCAGAAGGTATAATGGAAATTTAAAAGAAGAAGACCTAGAGTATGTTAGATTTGTACCTCTTTTAGGAGAAGACAGCTGGAAATAGGAATCTTAGACAGCCAGTAACCAATTTATTTCTAGTTACAATAGAATATAAAAAGTAGATAGGAGTGGAGTATTTTAATGGCAGCAACAATAACATCTTTTTCAGTTTATTTAGTATTTTTGATGAGTATTGGAGTTTATTTTTACAGGAAAACAGCAAATCTTGAAGATTATTTAATATTGAATATACGGCAGCAGTAATTTTTGGTGGGCTGGCTATAGTTTTATATACTTTTTTAGGAGGATTTATGGCAGTCTCCTGGAATGATTTTTTTCAGGGGATTCTGATGTTTTTTGCAATTACAATTGTACCGGTAATTGCTTATGGTGAAATTGGAGGCATGAGTGAGATTACAGCAATGACTGCAGAAAATGGTGTTTCACTTTCTCTAATGCCGGAAGGCTTTACTATTACAGCAGTTATATCTGCACTTGCCTGGGGGCTTGGTTACTTTGGACAGCCGCATATACTGGCACGTTTTATGGGGATAGACACTATTAAAAAAGTTGCCCCGGCTTGAAAAATTGCGGTTATCTGGGTTGCAATTTCTTTAAGTGCAGCGGTACTGGTAGGAATTATTGCAGTACCAATGTTTCCAAATATAGCAGACAGTGAAAAAGTCTTTATTGAAATGATTGCCGCTATTTTTAATCCCTGGCTGGGAGCTGCTTTTGGACCGGCAGTATTATTTTCACTTTTTTCAAAAAAAGCATCCTGGCAGTCAATTTTAGCAGGAATGATTACAGGCACGGTTACCTTAGTTATTTGGAAAGAAAGTGGTCTGGGTGCTCAATTATATGAGATTATTCCCGGATTTTTTGTTAATATTATAGTAATTTTGATAGTTAATAAATTTTATGCTCAGCAGGATGATGAAATATTAGCTGAGTATGAAGAGGTAGAAAAAATTTATCAGAGAGATATTTAACTCATAAATATAGAGAGAAAGGATGATAGGATGCGCATTTATTCCTGGAATGTTAATGGAATAAGAGCAGTTAAAAGAAAAGGATTTTTAGACTGGATAGCCGAAGAACAGCCAGATATACTGGGGCTGCAGGAAATAAGAATTCAGGATCATCAGCTAAAAAATAAATTACGGAATATAGATGATTATTATTCTTATTTTACCTTTGGTGAGAAAAAAGGCTATAGTGGGGTTGCTCTTTATACAAAAATAGAACCGATGGAGGTCTGGCATGGACTTGGTATTAAGAGGTTTGACCGGGAAGGCAGAGTTATTACGGCAGAATTTGAAGACTTTTATCTGCTTAATATTTATTTTCCCAATGGCAAAAGAAGCAAAGAAAGACTCAACTATAAGCTTGATTTTTATGATGCTGTTTTTGATTATATTGAGGATTTAAGGAATAACGGAAAAGAAGTTGTAGTTTGTGGTGACTATAATACAGCTCATCACTCGATAGATCTTCATGATCCTGATTCAAATGAAAATACTTCCGGTTTTATGCCGATCGAAAGAGAGTGGCTTGATAAACTCGAAGATCATGGGTATATAGATACCTACCGTCATTTTCATCCTGAAGAGGAGACCTATTCCTGGTGGAGCTATAGAACTAGAGCTCGCGAGAGGAATGCCGGCTGGAGGATTGATTATCATTTCATTTCCGAAGGTCTGGAAGATAGATTAGAAAGTGCGGATATTTTAACTGATGTTATGGGATCAGATCACTGTCCGGTAACAATTACTCTGGATTTAGAATAAATAAGATAAACAAAAAAGCAGCTCCACTTTAATAAAAAGCTGGAGGCTGCTTTTTTGTTTATAAATTGATTTTTAGCTGTTTATAACATTTAATTGATTTCAGCTATTTTCTTTTTATCCTTATTTAAAAAGAAGACGGCAATTATAATTCCAATTACTGCAATAATTAGGGTTGGATAAAACACATATTTATAACTCCCCAGTATATCTCTAATCTGACCGGAAAAGATATTTCCAATTACAGCCCCAACTCCATAGGCAGTAAATAAATAGCCGTAATTTCTGCTGTAATTTTCCTTGCCAAAAAAGTAAGAGGTAGCAGCAGGTGCAATTGCCAGCCAGCCGCCCAGATTGAGCCAGAATATTGCAAAAGCAATAAAATAGAGGACTGGATTTGCAGAATTATTAATAATCATTAAAATTGAAGCCAGAATAATCATTAAAAAAGAGATCACAGCTGTAATTTTAGGCTTGAATTTATCTGTTAAGGCTCCAAAAATTGGTCGACCAATACCATTGAAGATTGCAAATAAAGACACATAAATTGAAGCAGTAGCAGAATCCAGATTTATAATTTCTTCTGCCACCGGGCCTGAAATTGCAATAGCCATTAAACCAATAATTGTTCCGATAACAAAGGTGGTCCAGAGAGCATAAAAGCTTCTGCTTTTTAACATCTTTTTAGGCCCAATATTCAATTTTGATTTAGCTTTGTTTTTTTTCTTAGAGATAGATTTTTTGCTTTCTGGAAATTTCAGCGGTAAAGCAAGTAAAGTAATTATTACTGCAAATAAAACACCTAAAACCTTAAAAGTGCTAAAGGCACCAAAATGTCTAATTAACCAGCTTGCTGCAGGTGCGGTCAAAAATGGTGATAAGCCAAAACCACCAAGAGTTAATCCGACTGCCAGTCCCTCTTTATCAGGAAACCATTTAGCAGCTACTGCCATCGGAGCACCATAGGCAATACCAACTCCAGTACCCCCAATTACCCCATAAGTAATAGTCAGGATTGTAATCGAAGAGGTGAAGCCAGATAAAAACCAGCCGACAGAAATTAAAAGACCACCTGCAATTGTCATCACACGGGGACCATATTTATCCATGTAATTACCGGCAAAAGGCATCCCAAGGGCATAAAAAACTAAAAAGATCATATAAGGTAAACCACTTTCAGTTGCACCAATATTAAAAGCTGTCTCAATTGGCTTTCGAAAAATACTCCAGGAATAAATTGTTCCCATACACATAAAGATAATAAGTCCTAACGGAATATAAATCCACCTACTCTTGTTCTCAGTTACTGAAGATGTCATATTTTTTAATTTCCTCCCTGTGATTAATTAACTTGATTTTCTAAGAATTTACAGTTAAGATATTATTGTAAAACAAAAGATTTAATATAGTTAAAATAATCATAACAAAAGCACTTAACTTTATCAAGTTAAATCATTTCAGTTTTTAGTTGGGTGAATTGCAAGTTGCATTGCACGGTTTTTTTGATTTTTTTAAATAACCCGTACCTTAAGCGTTTTTAGATGCTAAAGCTTAATTTCGATTTAAACAATTCATTTGAATTTCCGTAGTCAAACATTTTTCTAGGATAAGTATTTATAAATTCTTGAATCTTTTTTACCAGGGTTCTTTTGATTCCTTTAAAACTTGTGCCTTTTGGTAAGAATCGTCTGATAAACCGGTTAGCAACCTCATTTGAGCCTCTCTGCCAGCTGCTGTATGCATCACAATAATACTGGCTGGTTCTAGGAATGCTGCTGCCTGTAAAAGACTCTTCAATACCCTCATAATCTGCAAATTCTGATCCGTTATCTGTAGTGATCGTCTTGAAAGTTTCCCTAAAATTAACCACTCCAAATCGCCTTTCTATTCTATCCAGACCTTTTACCACTGATTCCGCTTTTTTGTTTGGTATTTTTTCTATGATTTCCTGTCTGGTTTGTCTTTCTGTTAAAACCAGTAAAAACGGTTCTCCTTTTTCTTTTAAACCCTCTACCAAATCCATCTCCCAGTGTCCAAATTCTTCTCTGGTATCAGCCTCTTCAGGTCTATCTCTAATTGTCCGACCTTCCTTGCGTCGCGTGGTGCTTGCACTTTCCTCTGGCCTGTCCTTTTCAGTTTTGTAATTACCGTGTAAAAGGTCATCTCTATCTATATTTAAAACACCTTTGTCAATATAGTTATAGATGGTTTTCCAGTGTATTTCTAGATCAAAATCATCTGATTCTTTAATATCTTTTGCCACTGCTGCTGGAGATCTTAATTTAAGTATTTGTTCCTCAATAAATTCTGCTAATTCATTATTTTTTCCTATTTTTAAATTCGGACCTTTATTTGAATTTTTAAAGGCATGTACTTTCTGAGCTAACTTCGGGACATACTCTTTTCTTGTAGTTCCATCACCATTTCTAAGCTCGACTTCACCCCGTTTTATTTCTCGACTTATTGTGGTTCTATGGCAGTTTAATTCTTTACCAATTTCAGTGTAATTTTTGTCCTGTATATTGTATAAATGACCAATGACTACACGATTTCCATAACTTAGGTGTTCACCTTTTTCATGTTCTATGTTATACTTATCTTGACACATATTCTGTACCCTCCTAATGTTTTTGTCGCTATTAACATTATACAAAAGGTACAGGTATGTGTCTATTTTTTTATCAAATCAGCCCGTGCATTTAATTATACAATTTATCTATTTTTTATTTTAGAGCGCAAATAAAACAGGGACAGCATTAAAATACTGTCCCTGTTGGAAGATCACATTTTTTTATTTTATTACTTCTCACCTTTATAATAAGGCTCTCCAGAAGCAGCTGGTGGAACTGATTTACCAAAGAAACCAGCCAGTACAATTAAAGTAAGGACATAAGGTATTGCACTGATTAATTCTGAAGGAATAAACGGAAACTCAACCCGAACAGCAATTGCCTCAGCAAATCCAAAAAGCATTGCAGCACCAAAGGCACCAAAAGGATGCCACTTACCAAAGATCATAGCCGCCAGAGCAATAAAACCACGGCCAGCTGACATTTCCCTAACAAAGGCACTACCATCACCTATTGAGAGATGTGCTCCAGCAAGACCAGCTAAAATTCCACTGATTAAAACACTAATAAATCTCCATTTATTAACATCAATCCCCAGTGTATCAGCTGCTGCGGGATGCTCACCAATTGAGCGAATCCTCAGTCCCCAGTGGGTCTTAAAGAAAATAAACCAGACTATAGGAACTAAGATTATTGCTATATAAGTAATTGGATTAAATCTTACATCAAATAATCTAAAAGCAGGGAGACGATTAACCATTGGTGATGTTCCCTTAACACCAAATAATACCTGGAGTAAGAAAATTGTAATTCCGGAAGCAAAAATATTAATACCTGTACCTACAACAATTTGATTAGCTTTAAAGGTCACACAGACAAGTGCAAGAATTGCCGCAAATGCCAATCCAGCAACCATCGAATAAACTACACCAATCCAGGGATTACCTGTGCTCGCACTTCCATAAACCGCTGCAAAAGCACCAAATAACATCATTCCTTCTAACGCAATATTAACAACACCGGATCGCTCAGAGAAAATACCTCCTAAGGCTGCTAGAATTAAAGGAGTAGCAAAGCGAAAACTAGCAAGGATTAGTGAAAGAGAAAATATTTGTTTTAAAGTTTCCATTATTCAACCCCTCCTTTTGCTTTTCTTTTTGCAAGATAAACTTTAAAGACCTGGAGGGCTGCAACAAAGAAGATTACTAAAGCCTGAATCAGCATTACAATTTCAGATGGAATACCTGAAAACTGCATTTCTAAACCACCCTGTGCCAGTGCTCCAAATAAAATACCACCTAAGATAACTCCAATTGGATGAGTCTGTCCGATTAAGGCAACAGCAATTCCTGTAAAACCATAACCAGCATCCATACCCTGCATAAAGCTGAAGTGAGTACCAAGTACTTCTCCAACTCCGGCTAGACCAGCTACAGCACCACTGATGAACATAGCAGTTATTATACCTTTGCTGGCATTAATACCACCATATTCTGCTCCATCAGGATTAAAACCAACTGCTCTCATCTCATAACCAAGTGTTGTTTTAAATAATAAATACCATAAAATAACTGCTGCAATCAGAGCAAGGAAAAAGTTGAGATGAATTCTGATAGCAGGACTGCTTAACAAATCAGATAAAGGCAAATCTTCAAGAAAAGAATACTTATTCATATTATTAAAATTAAACATTGCTGCTGACTTCATAATTCTAGGTGTAGCCGGACGACCGGTATCTCGAAAAAGATTAATTCCATAATTAATAGTTAGTGCAATTGCAATATGATTTAACATAATTGTTGCAATAACCTCATGTACATCCATTTTAGCCTTTAAAAAACCCGGCAGACCACCCCAGAGTCCACCAACAAACATTCCAGCAATTATCGCAAATGGAAGATGAATAAAAGCTGGTAAAGAAGTAAAATAAAAACCAACAACTCCTGCTGTAAAACCACCCATTAATAGCTGTCCTTCAGCTCCAATGTTAAAAAGCCCGGCTCTAAAAGGAAGAGCTACAGCAAGCCCGGTTAAAATCAGTGGAGTTGAGCGCCAGAGGGTGTTGGCAATTGCTCTAAAACTTCCAAAAGATCCTATGTAAAGAGCAGAATAGGCATCCAGAGGAGATTTATCAGTTAGAAAAATAAATAAAGTACCTACAATTAATGCAACAACTATTGATAATAAAGATAAACCTAGATCAGTTAAAATAGATTTTATTTTGTCTGAGTAGTTATTCATTTCCTTCACCTCCTGCTTCAACTTTAGAACCAGTCATTAATTTACCGAGTTCTCTCTCATCTGTTTCTGAAGCTTTTAAAACATCAACAATTTCTCCTTCAAAAATAACTGCAATTCTATCACTTAAAGATAATACTTCGCTTAATTCTGCTGAAACTAATAAAACACCGGCTCCATTGTCGCGTCGGTCTATAATCTGTTTATGGATGAATTCGATTGAGCCAACATCTACTCCCCGAGTCGGCTGAGAAGCAATTAAAAACTCAGGATCATGCGAAAATTCTCTGGCAACAATTAATTTTTGCTGATTACCACCAGATAAATTTTTTGCTTGAGATTCCATTCCACCACCGCGAACATCATATTTTTCTATTAAATCCTGTGTATATTGAGCCACATTATCATAATTCATAATTCCATTTTTAGAAAATGGCTCTAAATCATGATACCCCAGAATAATATTTTCTTTCAAATCAAAGTCCATAATTAGACCGCGTTTTTGTCTATCTTCTGGTATATGAGCAACCTTTTCTCTTTTAATCTCACGAGCATTATATTTTGTAATATCTTTACCGCGCAGCTCAACTTTACCACTTTCAATTTTTCTGAGTCCGGTTATAGCTTCTACTAATTCTGACTGACCATTACCCTCAACACCAGCGATACCAAGAATTTCACCTTTGCGGACTGAAAGTGATATATCCTTTACAGCAGGAATATTTCTGTTATCTTTTACATTTAATTTTTCAACACTAAAAATTTCATCACCAGGTTTTGCTTCCGTTTTTTCTACTTCTAATAAAACCTGACGCCCTACCATAAGCTCAGCCACATCTTCCTTTGTTACATCTGCAGTTTCAACAGTATCACCATCTATAACTCGCTCAATATATACGACATCTCCCCGCTGCTGATTACAGCCGACAGCTGCTAAAATTAATACAGTTAATA
>QBLP01000076.1 GCA_003070825.1 Halanaerobium sp.
AGATGTGTATAAGAGACAGTTTTTAAGTAGATATTTAAGCAGTTTAGAACTAAAAAATCAATCAACTTTTGCAAATTCTTTGACCAGCTTTTTTGCCAGATTTTGATTGATCATTGAAAATGGTCCTCCAACACAGCCTCCTGTACAGGCCATCCCCTCCAGAAAATTATATTTGTGTTTATCCGCCTTAATTAAATGAAGCTCTTTTTTCAATTTCCCCAGTCCATCTACCTGTTTGCTCTCAAAATCAGCTGCAGCCATTTCCTGCAGAGATTTCTGCAGCCCACCTGCATAGGCAAACTGTCTGCCCAGCTGCCCTGCATCTTCAATTTTTTCTTCTTCAGTTATTTGAGCTAAATTAATATCACTGGCGGTAAATAGTGCGAGCAGTTCGGCAAAAGTTAAGACATAATCTACATTTTCATCTTTTAGAGCCTCCGCTTTTTTTGCTGTACAGGGGCCAACAAAGACAGTTTTAAATCTCTGATTTTTACTCTTAATTTCTGCCGCGGTTACTGCCATCGGGGAATCTGTATTGGAAATCAGAGTGGAAAGTTCCTCAAATTCATTCTCTACCATGGATTTAAAGGCAGGACAGCAGGAAGAAAGTAATGTCTCATCTGCTTCAATCTTTTCTTCCAATTCTTCAGCCTCAGCTGCTGCTGTTATTTCAGCTCCAGCTGCAACTTCTCTGACCAGCTCAAAACCAATTTTTTTCAGGCTATATTTTACCTTTGCTGCACTCTGCTGATGTCCAAATTGACCTAAAAACGAAGGGGCAAGCATCACAGCCAGTTTGCTTTCTTCAGCAAATAGATTTACTGCACCTTCAATCAAATCACTAACTGCTGTTATCGCTCCAAAAGGACAGGCTGCAATACAGCTGCCGCAGCTGACACATTTATCTCTATCAATTTTAGCCTGGCGGTTGGAATCAGAACTGATGGCATCAAGTTCACAGGCTCTGCTGCAGGGACGCTGATTTTCTAAAATAGCATTATAAGAGCAGGCTCGGGCACATTTTCCACACTCCACACATTTCTCCTGATCGATATAGGCTTTGTTTTGAATAATTACTATCGCATTTACCGGACAGGCATTAACACATTTATGAGCCACACAATTTCTGCAGGCATCTGTAACAATGTATTTATCAATTGGACAGCTGTCACAGGCCATATCAATTACCTCGACCACACTACTTATTTTCTGCTGACGAGGAAAAGAAGCTGCCAGTTCTTCTAATCTCCGATCTTTATTCTCAGCAATATTAAAGCCAAGTACTGCTTTGATTCTTTCATCAAAAATGGCTCTCTCCTTAAATTCACAGCATCTGTAGCGGGGTGTGTCTTTAGTTATCATTCTTTCAGAGAGGCTGGAAATTTCAGCTGTCAGATTTCCCGCTTTAACAAGTTTCAGCAGTTCAATATATAATCTTCTCTTTAATTTAATAACTTCAGAAATATTATTACTCATCTTGTTGACACTCCTATCTTATATTTTCTCTTATAATCTTATCTAGTTTTTCCGGGTTTAGATCCTGATAAACTTTACCATTAAATTCTGCGACCGGCGCCTTTTCACAGCAGTTATCAATACAGTGACTTGTTTTTAAGTCTATCTTTTCCCGTAGCTTATGATTAAGATTTTCTACAGACTCCAGCAGATCAGCAGCTCCCATCAAGTGGCAGGGGGTTCCTATACATATTTTTAAAGTATTTTTAGACATCTATTCCACCTCCTCTGGCTTAAAACCATTCAATTTCAACCTTCTTTTTTATTCTCCGAAGCTGTTCAGCAATCTGACTTATTATCTGGCTTCTAATTCCTAAATTAATGGGCAGGTTCAGGCTCTGATGAGATTCGTTAACAGCTCGCCCCACCAAAAATCTAACACTATCACTTTCTAAAAGAAGTCGGGTGAAACGAGAAGCTCCATCTTTACCAGCAGCCGGAATCTGACCCGGTTTATATTTTTTTAACAGTGAAAGAACCCTATTTAATGTTAATAACCCTTCAGTTAGGAGATCAAAGCCCTCCATTTGACTGGTTGGAGGAATATCTTTATCATAATATTTAAGTCCAACCTCCAGTTTTTTATTCAGTTCGCGAGCTGCAATTTGAGCTGTTGTACCGCCACAAATTATTTTTTTACCCTCTGCCTCAGAGATTTTTACCGCAAGTAGACTGTCATCCTCTGCTTTTAAGGGAGGACCACTCCAGATATTCACTTTTCTTTTTTTTCTGTATTTCATTCCGATAATTGTAAAATCATCACCGGCCTGATCTCCATAAAAGGTATTGAAAACTTTAACCAGCTTATTAATATTATATTTTAAATCAGCCTGATTTCTTCTGACTGTTCTTTCAATTTCTGCAGCAACTCCATCCCAGCCCAGACCAAAATTTAAAAGTCCACCTATACCAGCATGAGTCACCCCATCACTGACCAGAAATAGCTGGTCTGATCGCTGAAATTTAAAATTGGCTTCTCTAATTTTTTTACCTTCTAATTCAAATTCTCGATAATCTAATTTCTGCACCTGATTATTTCTAAATAAAAAAGCTGAGGGGCTATCAATTTCTATCAGCCGAAGCTGATGTTTTTGGTCAATTATTAAAAAAGCCAGGGTTGCATAAGCAATTCCTCTGACTTCACAGACCGGAAGTGTCGCCAGGATTGTTGAAAGAATTTCTTTTAAAGGTAATTCCTTTTCCAGCAGTCCGGAGGCAATTTTGGAAGTCAGGGTGGAAAGAATATTAGCTTTAATACCACTTCCCAGACCATCTGATAGAACAACAATGGTTTTTTCATTTTTTTTGATAATTTCTACATTATCACCACAGACTTCTTCTCCGCCTTTAGGAATTGATCTATAAAACTCTTCAAAAACCAGTTCCATTAATCATCACCAGCCTGCAGCAGATCTGCGAGTTCTGTTAAAGCCGCTTTAGTCTCTACAGTTGTTTCCCCCAAAAGACCAGCTATTTCCTGAACAGTCTGCATCTGTTTATTGACAACATCATTTGTCTTTTCCACAGCTACTTTT
Source organism: Halanaerobium sp. (assembly GCA_003070825.1). GTDB lineage: Bacteria > Bacillota > Halanaerobiia > Halanaerobiales > Halanaerobiaceae > Halanaerobium. The sequence goes on from QBLP01000076.1 coordinate 3,051, forward strand.
TTCATCTTCTGCAGTTTAAGCCGCTGTTTTTCCTGCTGACTGATATCAGTTAAAATGCCCACTATTACTTTATGCTCCTTGAGAGCAAAAATTGTCTGATCAACGATAATAGTTCCATTTTTATAAGAACATTTTTGGTGAATAAGGCGCTGATTATGATTCCAGACTTTTTGAAAGCTGCTGCTGTCAATGAATTTATCCAGTTTTATCCCCTTCAGTTCTCTTCCTTTCTGGGCAAATAATTCCCGGGCCACCGGGTTGAATTTTTGAATTTTCATCTGATCATTGACCACTATAATTGCATTATGTGATGACTCCACAATAATTTGAGAAAGAGACTCTGCTCGTGATTTCATATAAGGAATACACATTTTCTTTTCGGCAAAGCCGTGATAAACTGCTGCTGCCTTTTCCCGGCAGCTGGAATAGCCGCAGCCGCCGCAGTCTTTTTCATCTTCTTTCTTTTCTTTAGCAATTGCAGTTAGAATTTTTTTGATTTCTGACTCAGGTACCTCAGGCAGCTTCATTTTTTTATTCTGATGTTTTCTTTGAATCGATATTTCTGGATCTGCTGGAAGATAACTTTTTACTTTATTTTTTTTATTTGCGGATAAATAATTATGTACTTCTAATTCTTTTAAAGGGATACTCAATTTATTATTAATCGCCGGTCCATTAATACAGCCCCCGGAACAGGCCAATAGTTCTACAAGCTCCACCTTAATCTTTTCTTTATCTTTTTTTAGATCCTCCAGAAAATTTATGATATTATCCAGCCCACTTAAATGCAGAGCCTTATTTCCACATCCAGGGTCAGCTCGGAGTAAATCTGCTGCCTTAACCGCCCCACCAGAAAGTGCATAATCTGCCGTCAGCCGGGTGGCAGGAAGGTCAACTTCTGCTTCTTTCAGTTCAGCAATTTCTATTCCCTGCTGCTCTAAAAAAAGCCTCAGGTGTTCAAAAGTTATTACAATATCAGGCCGGTAATCTCTTCTTTTTTCATTTTTTGCTTCTTCAATTTTGGCCAGACAGGGACCAATAAAAACAACTCTTGTCCGCTTAAATTTATTTTTTAATTCAGCAGTCTGCAGCATCATTGGAGAAAGAACTGAAGCCAGCTGCGGCAATAATTCGGGATAGTGTTTTTCAATTAAATTAACTACTGCCGGACAGCAGGAAGTCATCAGTGTCTGATCCATTTTCTTTCTTTCTTCTTTAAACTGCTGTACTACTCGTGCTGCAGCTTCTGCAGTCTCCGCTACATAATCAAAGCCAATTAATTTTAAAGCATTAATTAGCTGTCCAGGTTTTAGATCAGGAAAAGCTGCTGCAAAAGATGGTGCTATAGATGCTACTAAAAAACTGTCAGATTCTAAAAAAGCCTGCAATTTATTTTCCTCAAACAGGGCACTTTTTGCTCCCTGGGGACAGGTCTTAATGCAGTTACCACAGTAAATACACTTTTCTTCAATGATAAAGGCCTGATTGTCTTTAAATCCGATCGCCGCCACTGGACATTCTCTAAGACACTTATGACAGTCCTTACAGCTGGCAGGCTTGACAATTAGTGTCTCATTCATTTTGATCAGCCAGCAGATGCCTTTTAAAAATTTTTCTGGCATTCTCCTCAGTAACTGCTGCTATTTTTTGGTCATTTATCTCTATATTAACTCCTTCAGTACAGTTTCCCTGACAGAAACTGCCGGAAATTTTGACATCTTTAAGTTGATTTTTTTTAATTTCTTTTTTAAAGATTTCAATTATTTTTTCTGATCCCTTTAGATGGCAGCTGCTGCCAACACAAATAATAATTTCATTCATTTTGACTCCTCCTAAGTTTTATCTGACAGAATGCTTAAGAACTTAAATTATAATTTTGCGAAGATTAGTAAAATATCTACTATATACGATATTTCGAATCACAAAAAGATGCTCTGGGGAGAGCATCTTTCTGCATAGAGTATATTTTAGCATTTGGGCAAATTTATTATAAATCTCCTTTAAAAGACTTTTGATAGAGCTCTCTGATTTCAGAAATCAGTGGATAGCGGGGGTTTGCTGCTGTACACTGATCATCAAAGGCTAATTCGGAGATTTTATCAACTTTAGCATTAAACTGTTCTTCTGTTACTCCTGCTGCTTTAATTGTTGCAGGAATATCTAATTCTGCTTTCAATTCATTTATCGCATCTATTAAAAGATCAACCTTTTCATCTGGAGTTCTTCCACCCAGTCCCAGGTGATCTGCTATTTTTGCATATCTAATCTTGGCTCTTGGATATTTGTACTGAGGAAAAGCTGCCTGTTTAACCGGTTTATCACTGGAGTTGTACTTAATTACATTATTAATCAGTAGGGCATTTGCCAGTCCATGTGATAAATGAAAAGCTGAGCCCAGCTTATGAGCCATTGAGTGACAGACTCCTAAAAAGGCATTGGCAAAGGCCATCCCGGCAGTTGTAGCAGCATAATGAATCTTTTCTTTTGCTTTACGAGCATCTGCTCCACCATGATAGGATTCAGGTAAATATTTAAAGATTAACCTAATTGCTTCTAAAGATAAACCTCTGGTATATTCACTTGATAAAACTGAAACATAAGCCTCTATTGCATGAACTAAAGCATCTATTCCAGAGTGTGCTGTCAGTGTTTTAGGCATTGAAAGCACCAGATCGGGATCAACAATTGCCATATTAGGTGTTAGCTCATAATCTGCAATCGGATACTTAATCCCTGTACTGTCATCTGTTACTACTGCAAAAGGAGTAACTTCTGAACCGGTACCGGAAGTAGTTGGAATCGCAACTAATTCAGCTTTATTTCCAAGCTCAGGAAATTTATAGATTCTCTTTCTGATATCCATAAAAGTCATTGACAGTTCTTTAAACTCAGCCTCAGGATGTTCATATAAGAGCCAGGCAATTTTAGCTGCATCCATTGGTGAACCACCACCAAGAGCAATAATTAAATCTGGATTAAAGCTCTGCATCTGTTTAACTGCTTTCCGGACCATTGAAATTTCTGGATCCGGCTCAACATCGGCAAAAACTCTATAATCAACACCATATTTATCCAGTTCATCAGTTATGCGATCAGTATAACCCATCTTTGCCAGCGGCTTGTCTGTCATGATAAAGGCCCGCTTTTTATCCTTCAGTTCGGCTAGAGCAGAAGGTAGAGCACCATATTTAAAATAAATATTTTCAGGAACTTTAAACCAGAGCATGTTTTCTTTTCTTTCTGCAGTTGTTTTTGTATTCATTAAATGTTTTACCCCCACGTTTTCACTGACTGAATTTCCACCCCATGATCCACAACCTAAGGTTAGTGATGGCTCGAGCTTAAAGTTATAAATGTCACCAATAGCTCCCTGAGATGAAGGCATATTTACTAAAATTCTACCTGTCTTCATCTGATGACTGAAATAATCTTTGCGCTCCTCATTTATTCTGTCAGTATATAAAACGGAGGTGTGGCCAATTCCACCAAACTTAACTAATTCTACTGCATTTGCCACTGCATCTTTAAAATCAGATGCTTTGTATAAAGCAAGAGTTGGTGATAATTTTTCATAAGAAAATGGCTCTTCTTTACCAACCTCTTCTACTTCTGCAATTAATACTTTAGCATCCTGCGGCACATTCACCCCTGCCATAGCTGCAATATCATGGGCACTCTGCCCTACAACTTTGGCATTAATGTGGCCGTCAACCAGAAGAAGCTCGGAAACTTTTTTTCTTTCAGCTTCACTTAAAATATAAGCTCCGCGATCTTCAAATTCTTTTTTAACTTTATTATAAACTTCGTCAACTACAGTTACTGATTGCTCAGAAGCACAGATAACTCCGTTGTCAAAAGTTTTACTCATCAAGATTGAACTTACCGCCATTTTAAGATGAGCAGTCTCATCGATTACCGCCGGTGTATTACCTGCACCAACTCCAATAGCCGGTTTACCGGAGGAATAAGCTGCTTTAACCATTCCTGGGCCACCAGTTGCCAGAATCATGCTGACTTTGGGATGCTGCATTAAATGCTGTGATAACTCGATTGAAGGCTGATCAATCCAGCCGATAATATTTTCCGGAGCTCCCGCCTCCACTGCAGCTTCTAAAATAGTTTTGGCTGCCTCAATTGTACATTCTTTAGCACTGGGATGCGGAGAAAAGATAATAGCATTTCTGGTCTTTAAGGAAATTAAAGACTTAAAAATTGTGGTCGAAGTTGGATTGGTTACCGGAACTATTCCAGCAATTATTCCAATCGGCTCTGCAATTTTTTTAACACCATGAGCAGTATCCTCTTCCAAAATTCCGCAGGTTTTTTCATCACGATACTTATTATAAATATATTCTGATGAAAAATGATTTTTAATTACCTTGTCTTCAACAATTCCCATTCCTGTATCCTCAACAGCCATTTTAGCCAGCTGAATCCGCTGATCATTAGCAGCAATTGATGCTCTTCTAAAAATCTCATCAACTTCTTTTTGGCTGTACTGTGCATATTCTGCCTGAGCGGCCTCTACTTCAGAAATCATCTCATCAAATTCTTCTACTGTACTTACCTCTTTAACTGTCTCTTATACACATCT
>QBLP01000424.1 GCA_003070825.1 Halanaerobium sp.
ATAGAGAAGAATTTAGAAGGCTGATGAACGAATTAGAGATTCCACAGCCTGAAAGTGATATAGCACGATCTGCTGCCGAAGCACATCAAATTGCAGCTGAGATTGGTTATCCACTGATGCTCAGACCTTCCTATGTCCTTGGAGGTCGGGGGATGGAAATCGTCTACGACCAAAAGAGCTTAGAAAATTATCTGGAATCACAGGTAGCAGAAGTTTCAGCAGAGCATCCGGTTTTAATCGATAAGTTTTTAGAAGATGCTTTAGAAGCCGAAGTTGATGCTCTAACCGATGGTGAAGACACCTTTGTTGCTGCAGTGATGGAGCACATTGAAGAGGCTGGGATTCACTCAGGTGATAGTGCCTGTGCCATCCCTTCACTGGAGATAACAGATGAGCAGCTTAAAACAATCAAAGACTACACTGCTAAAATTGCATCAGCTTTAGATGTTGTCGGCCTAATGAATATCCAATTTGCAATCTACCAGGGCAAAGTCTATATTATTGAGGCCAACCCAAGAGCCTCCAGAACAGTGCCCCTGGTCAGTAAAGTGACAGGAATTAATATGGCTCAGCTGGCAACTAGATTGATGTTAGGTGAATCTCTTGCTTCACTTGATTTAAAGGAAAAAGAAATTCCCTATACTGGAGTTAAAGAAGCGGTATTCCCCTTTGATAAATTTGAGAATATCGACGCTGTTTTAGGTCCAGAAATGAAGGCTACCGGAGAGGTAATGGGAATTGCCAGCACTTATGCTCAGGCATTCTACAAAGCTCAGACAGCAGCCGGACTTGAGCTGCCAACTTCAGGTAAGGTCTTAATTACAGTTAATGATAAGGATAAAGAGAAAATAGTGGACACAGCCCAGAAATTAAAAGAGCTTGGTTTCGAAATTCTGGCAACTGAGGGTACAGGTGATTTTCTGGCTTAGCAGGGAATAGAAAGTGAACTGATTAATAAACTGGGTCACGGCCGTCCCAATATAGTTGATGCCATTAAAAATGGCGAAGTTCAGCTGATAATCAATACCCCAATTGGTAAAGAAGGAATAGAAAACGACAGCTACATCCGTTCAGCAGCTGTTAAGTATAAGATACCATATATTACAACTACAAATGCTGCTCGAGCCAGTGCAGCAGGTATTGAAGCTGAAATTAACAGTGACTATGAGCTGAAAGCAATCCAGGATTACCACAAATTACTAAAATAAAAGTCAAGATCCCCGCTGGGTATTTAAGCTCAGTCGGGGATTTTTTTCTTATCTATCAACATTATATAATACCAGGAAATTATACCTGGTGGTTTGTTGGGGATAATATTTATAG
>QBLP01000425.1 GCA_003070825.1 Halanaerobium sp.
AATTAGTTTACTGTGATGAAACAACTGATATTGTTGGTCCTGGGATAGAAATGATTGATACCCTGGTTCCTGGAGGAAAATTTATCACCAGAACCAACCCGGGCTGCTGGGGAAACATGATAACTCCTAAAATCAAAACTCACACTTCGTAAGTGTGAGAAACGGAGAAATTTCAGACATCATTTAATAATGAGACCTCTCGACTCCGCTCCCCCTAACGTAGAGGGAGAGACCGGTTGTCCTCCTAAAATAGGGCTTAACGCTGCAGGGTGTCAGAAGTTTCGAATCTTGATTTTTCAATATTTATGCTTTATTATTTGATTATGAAAAAGTTACCCATAGGCATCTCCACATTACGGGACATTATTGATGACGGTTATGTGTATATTGATAAAACTCAGCATGCATATAAACTAATCACCGAAGGCAAGTACTATTTTTTAAGCCGTCCCCGCCGGTTTGGCAAATCCCTTTTTCTTGATACGCTCAAAGAGATATTTCAAGGAAACAAAGAGCTCTTTAAAGGGCTTTATATCTACGATAAATATGATTTTGATAGACACCCTGTAATACGCATAAGTTTTAATGACGGGGGGTTTAAATCAAAAAAGGACTTTAATCAGTATCTCTATCAGGTTTTGGATAAGAATCAGAGGGATTTGGGAGTTGAGTGTCCTAAAGATTTTACAATGTCCGGTTGTTTTAAGCGTCTGATTGAGGAAGCTTGTAATAAGTATGGCAAACAGGTTGTTATTTTGATTGATGAGTATGACAAGCCGATACTTGATAATATAGAGGATACTGAGATAGCAAGGCAGATGCGGGAAGAGCTGAAGAATTTTTACAGTGTAATCAAGGGAGCAGATGAATATCTTCGGTTTGCATTTTTAACGGGAGTGAGTAAGTTCAGCAAGGTATCCCTTTTCAGCGGATTGAATAATTTAAATGATATAACTGTTGACAGGAATTATGCCACGATATGCGGTTACACCCAGGCCGATATAGAGACATCATTTGATGAGCATCTGCAGGGCCAGGATTTTTCCAAGATTCGGGAATGGTATAACGGTTACAGCTGGCTGGGAGAAAGTGTTTATAACCCTTTTGATATACTTTTATTTATACAGAAGGGTTTTGTGTACGACAATTACTGGTTTTCCACAGCAACACCGACGTTTTTGCTAAAGCTTATAGAGAAAAATCAATATTTTCTGCCGAACCTTGAGAATATAGTGGCGGACAGGAGTTTGTTGGATAGCTTTGATGTGGATAATATAAAACTTGAGACACTTATGTGGCAGACGGGTTATCTGAC
>QBLP01000426.1 GCA_003070825.1 Halanaerobium sp.
TCTGAGTTCAGAATCCAGAATTAGAATTTTGGAATTATTATCTGAATACCACCAGCTCAATATGAATGAGCTCGCGGAAAAGTTAGGTTTAACAAACGGTGCAATTACCTCTCATGTCAAAAAGCTTGAAGAATGTGGCCTGATAAAAGTTTCAACTGAGTCTGCAGCCAGAGGTAATCAAAAATTATGTTATTTACACGAGGATAAACTTATCTTTGATCTAAAAAAGAAAACAGAAGAAAAATTTTATGAATCTGAAATAGCAGTTGGTCATTTTTCTGACTATGATGTCTATCCTACCTGTGGTCTGGCCAATAAGGATCATATAATTGGTGAAGTTGATGATCCGAGTTTCTTTGCTGATCCGGAAAGAATAAACAGTCAAATTTTATGGTTTACTAAAGGTTTTATCGAATACAGACTGCCGAATTATTTAAAACCGGGACAAAAACTTACAGAAATTCAAATTTCAATGGAAATAAGCTCAGAAGCTCCTGGTGTCTGCAGTGACTGGCCATCCGATATCTTCTTTTATTTAAATGATCAGGAACTGGGCAGCTGGACAAGTCCTGGTGATTTTGGAGAAACTAAAGGAATTTTCACACCTTCCTGGTGGTATCCCAACTGGAATCAGTATGGTCTGCTAAAATTACTTTCAGTTAGTAAATACGGAACCTTTATCGACGGATCAAAAATTTCCGAAGTTACTATTGATCAGCTGGAGCTTGACCATAAGAGCAATTTTAAATTTAAAATTGCTGTTCCAGAAAAAGCTGAAAACAAGGGCGGCTTAACTATCTTTGGTGAGAATTTTGGAAATTATAATCAGAGTATCTATGTAAGGCTAATTTATAGTTAAACCATGAGAAACTCAGTTTTATCACTTTAAATTAGCCAGACAGTTAGATTAAATATATTTTACGAGGTGTAGTGCACTAATGATGTATAATCAGGATCAATTTATAATTAAACTTGGCAGAAAAGCAACAATAAGTGGTCTAATTGGTTTTGGATTAGGACTTGCTGCTGCTTTTTTACTTTCTTTTTCGAAAATAGCTGTAGTTTTCACAGCTATTATTTTTGCTTACTTTTTTACTTCTTCTTTCTGGGGGATACATAATTTAAAAATGTGGTTCAACAAATACCGCTATCGAATGCCGCAGTACCTCTGGTATTTCTTAAATATTTTTGTCTATTTAGGTGGGGTTTTTGTTGGTTTGGTTGGTTATGGTTTTATTGAGCACTTTCTGCTTTTACTGGCAATGGATCAGCATAAAAAGGGAACCGGTTTAATCGGTGCCCAGATTATACTC
>QBLP01000427.1 GCA_003070825.1 Halanaerobium sp.
GCCCGGGCATAACAGCTCAGGCTCCCTGGCTTAAAATTCTAATTCATATTTCTACAGTCTTTAAAATCTAATTTCCAAACAGCTCTGTATAATCCTGCAGAACACTATCTGCCTGAACATCTGCTTTATTTAGAGCATCTTCCGCAGAGGATACACCGGTAAATGCTTCTTCTACGGCAGTATCGACTATGTCTCTGATTTCTACAAAGTTACCAAGTAGTACACCATTAGCTGCAGGTGATTGAACACCACTTAATATCTGTAGAAAAGCTGTTAAATAATTTGGGTGATCGCTGAACCAGCGATTATCCATTAGAGTTTTTACAGCAGCATTTGTAGATGGGAAATAACCGGTATCTTTATGCCACTGAATAGTTACATCAGTTCTGCTTAAATATTTAAAGAATTCAACAACAGCTTCATATTCCTCATCACTGTGACCCTGCATTACCCAGAGTGAGGCTCCACCAATTACAGAGTTACCAATTCCATAACCCTCAAAGCGAGGTAAGAAAGTAGTTCCTACTTCAAAATCAGCAGATTCTATAATAGAGCTTAGAGAAGAAGTTGACTGAATTAACATTGCAACCTCGCCAGCTAAGAAATCCTGGTTTGCAGAATATTCACGACCACCATAAGCAATAACATCTTTTTCAACCAGGTCAGTCCAGCTTTCTAAGACCATTTTAGCAAATCTCTTATCAAGATATACTTCACTGGCTCTTCCTTCGCGTCCATTAATATTATTTGCATAAGGAACATTATGATAAGCATGCATCTGTTCTAAAATCCAGGCAGGCCAGCCAAAAGATAGACCATGATTAGCTGCTCCGCTTTCAATTATTTTTAAACCCATTTCTTCTACATCTGTCCAGGTATCAGGAGCTTCCATAATACCTGCTTCTGCAAAAGCATCTTTGTTGTAATAAAGCATTGCGGTTGAAGAGTTAAAAGGCATAGAGTAGAGATTTCCGTCAACACTGTAATAGTTTAAAATAGGCTGAATAACACTGCCGAAGTCAATTTCACCTTCTGCAATTTCATAAACAGGAACAATTGCTTCACTATCTAACATTGTTTGAGTACCAACTTCGTAAACCTGAATTATGTGAGGTGGATTTCCTGAACGTACAGCTGAGATTCCCTGAGTTAATGTTTCTGCATAACTACCGGTAAATTGAGCTGTCACATGAATATCAGGATGTTCTTCATTAAATCCATCAACAATTCTTTCTACTGCAGCCGTCCGGCCACCACTCATAGCGTGCCAAAATTCTAGTTCGATTGTCTGGGCTGAAACCATTGCTGCAC
>QBLP01000077.1 GCA_003070825.1 Halanaerobium sp.
TCATTCTACTGCTATTTATAGCTAATCTGGGGATTAATAAAAACATAAATGATATCTACCAGCAGATTAACTAAAACAAAGAGGATCGATAAAATTAAGATTGAACCAAAAACCAGAGGTTGATCTCTGGCCTCAACTGCACTAACAGCCAGCCTGCCAACACCAGGCCAGGCAAAAACTGATTCAATTAAAATTGCTCCCCCAAACATCATAGCCAGCTGATTTCCTATATTAGTTATAATTGGAATCAAAGCATTCCGAAAAGCATGTTTTAAAATAATAATTTTTTCCGCCACTCCTTTAGAACGCGCTGTTACCAGATAATCTTCTTTCATTATATCAAGCATTGAAGATCTCGTTATTCTACTGGTTGAAGCAATCATAACTGTGCTCAAAGCGAAAGCTGGTAAAATTAAATGTCTCAAACCGCTGAGAGTCCAGATGCGTCCACCATAACCCGAAGAAGGCAGAAAAGGTAAATAGACTGAAAATATATAGATAAAAATAATTCCTGTAAAAAAAGCCGGCACCGAAATACCAATAGTAGCAATAAACATACTGACCAAATCAAATAGCGAATTTTTTTTAACTGCAGCAATAACTCCTGTGGGGATTGCTACCAGAACGGCAATGATCATTGAAAGTAGGCCTAGTTCAATTGTAGCTGTTAGCCGGCGGCTGATAATATTTATTACTTCATCTCCATAATAGATAGAATCGAGTTCTCCTGTCAGGAAATTTCTCAGCATTAAAAAGTATCTAACATGAAATGGCTCATTAAAACCAAATTTTTCATTTAAAGCTTCCACTGCCGCTGGAGTTGCATTTGTACCCAGCATCATTGCGGCTGGATTTCCAGGAACCAGCTGCATAATTCCAAATAAAATTAAAGAAACACCAATCACAACCGGTATCAGCCAGAGCAGTCTTTTAATTATATAAGCAAACAAATTGTTCACCTCTTTCTAAAAAGACTATGCAGATAGACTTAACTATCTGCATAGTAATTTAAATGATTTATCTTTTTATTTATAAAGCTATTTATTCTGATTTGATTTTCTTAATCTCCTCAACTACTCCTTATAAACATTGGCTGTTGGAGTAACCAGAGGAATTAAAAGTGAATTTCCAGGTTCCAGTTCTCTAACATTGTCCTGCATTACATAGATCTGAGTAGAGTGAGCAAGCGGGTGGAAAACAAGATCTTCAACCAATACTTTTCTCAGAACTTTGTTGTACAGCTCTTCTCTTTCAGCCTGATTGGAAATTGCTCTTGCTTCTTCTAACCACTGATCTACCTCTTCATCTGAATAAAAAGCTCTGTTTAAAGCTCCACCTTCATCAGGAGATTTAAAGAATCTGTATAACCAGTAATCAGGGTCCGGATCAGAAACAAATCTTAAGAAGAACATGCCAATTTCTCCACGTCCCAGCATATCCCACATTGTACCAAATTCCATGGCCTGTACTTCTGCATCAAGACCTGCCTGATTTAAAGCAGTTACCATTGCTTCTGCAGTTTTCACCTGATTTGGTCTGCTATTTGAAACATAGACCTGAGCTACATAATCTTCAGCAATCACACCATCAGCCTTCAATTCCTCAAATTTCTGAGCGGCAGCTTCCGGATCAAAACCAACGGCATTTTCCTTTAAAAATTCTCTTTCTTCCGGCCAGAGTGTTGGAGGAAGCATTGAATATGCCCTCTCTCCTAGAATACCAAAAACCTGTGGTATAATCTGGTCAAAAGGAACTGCCTGAATCACAGCCTCTCTAAACTTACGCTCATGGGTAGGCTCCATTTTAAAATTAAAGCCTAAGAAATTAATTCCAGCACCTGCGGCAGATTTGACCTGATAATCAGGATTATCAGTAAATGATTCCAGCTGTCCTACATCAAGATTAACACCGAAGTCAATTCCACCACTGCGGAGTTCCATTGCCTGAGTTGCAGACTCAGGAATTGATCTGATAACTAATTCTTTAATGTTTGGAACCTTATTCCAGTGATCTTCAAAAGCTGATAAAACTATCTGGTTACCGGCATCCCACTCTTCCATTTTGAAAGGACCGGCACCTATTGGATTGCGTCCAAGTTCTTCGTCGCCAACCTCTTCAGCATAATCTTTTGGAACTATACCAAAGGTCATAGCCAGAATAAATGGTGCATAGGGTTCACTTAATGTAAATTTAATTGTATAATCATCAAGTACTTCAATGCTTTCAACAGATTCAATTTTAGCTCTTAAACCTGAGCCATAATCTGGATCTAAAATCCGCTGATAGGTGTATTCTACGTCTTCAGCAGTTAGTTCCTGACCATTGTGGAACATTACGCCTTCTCTTAAATTAAAAGTGTATTCCAGACCATCTTCTGATATTGTCCAATCCTCTGCAATACCCGGCACAATTTTATTTGCCTCGCCATATTCTACCAGTCCATCAAATAATAAAGAAGCAACTCTTTCGTTAACAGAAATAGTTGTTTCGCCGGGGTCAAGATTACTTACCTCATCCTCAATCCCCATCACAAATCTTTCAGTTTCTTGAGCCTGGACAGCAGAAAAAATTGAAACCATAAATAAAGAAACCATTAATAAAACCAAAAACTTATTTTTCATTATACTTCCTCCTTAAAATACTCCTCTTAATTATTTACTTATTATTTTCTTTTCTAGTCTGATTCACAAAATCAACAAAATCTTTAAATAGTTTTAATTGAATGGGATCTTTAGCAGCCATCATCTCCGGATGCCACTGAACTCCAACTAAATATGGATAATTGGGATCTTCAATTCCTTCTACAAATCCATCAGGAGCAACAGCTGAAACCTTTAAACCTTCACCAACCTCATCCACAGCCTGATGATGATAGGAATTTACAGCTACCTCATCACCAGCAAAAACCCTGGCCAACCTTGTATTTTCCTTGATTTCCAGCTTATGAGTTTTATAATATTTAGGAACCATTAAAGCCATATGAGGTATTTTACTTTCATCATTATTACCGCAGACATCAACCTTTAAAGTACCTCCATAGAGAATATTTAATAGTTGAAAGCCCCGACAGATACCAAGAATTGGTTTTTTCATTTCCATTGCCATCTGTAAAATTTTAAGCTCCCAGCGATCTCTCTCAGGTGAAATATTTCCCAGATACTTCTGCGGATAGGAATTATAAAGTGCAGGGTCAATGTCACTTCCCCCTGGCAGAACTACCCCATCAACTTCATCAAGGAATTCTCTAATATACTGCTCGTCTTCGCTCCTTGATTCAATATAGGGCATAATCATAGGTAAAGCACCCGCCATACTTAAGGCTTCAGAATAATCCTGAGTTACAAGAGAAAATTCTACTCCCTCGAGCTTATACTGCTCCCCCATTTTTTCTGTTGGAATTTTAAATGATGTAATCAAAATTTTTGGATACATTTTTTTCCTCCATCTAAATCAATATTTTCTTTGATATCCGTTTTTTAAAATTTTAGCTGGAAATTTATATAAAAATTATATCAATCTTTAGTAAATCTGTCAACTTTGAATAATCACTCTTAGCTGCTGGAATCAGCTAATAATTTGAATAAAAATATCTATCTGTCCACCACAAACCCATCCTATTTCAGCCGCCTCTTTACGGGTTAAAGTCAGTTTTATTTTTTTAGATTTTCCGCTCTTGATTAAGTCTAGAGATTTTTCGATTACAGTCTTTTCATCTTTTCCTCCGCCAATACTGCCAAAAGTATCTCCGTTTTCAGTAATTAACATTTCAGTCCCTGTATTGCGGGGAGAAGAACTTTTTGCCTGAACAATAAAAGCTCGGGCCAGTTTAATATTCTCTTTTTTTAAGCTGATAATTTTTTCTAAAATCTCTTTTCGCACTACCTATCCCTCCTGACAGCAACTATCTGGGCTGCAATTGCCACCGCAATTTCTGCAGGTGTCTCACTACCTATATCAAGCCCTATTGGGGCATGTACTTCTGCCAGTTTTTCTTCACTAATTCCATCGTCCTGCAGTTGATCATAAACTGTTTTGATCTTTCGGGAACTTCCAATCATCCCAATGTAAGGAGCTTCAGAATTAATGACATTTTTTAATACCTGATAATCATGCTGATGTCCCCTGGTGACAATTACTAAATAATCATTATCTCCAATTTTTGCACTGGCAAAATAATCACTGTAAGGTAGGAGCAAAAGCTGATCAGCGGTTGGAAATCTATCAAAATTCAAAAACTCTTCTCGGTCATCCACAACTGTAATACTAAAATCTAAAAGACTGCAGATCTTAACCAGCGGCTCTGCAATATGGCCTGCTCCAAATACTATTAAATGAGGCTGGTCAACTACCGGCTCCAGAAAAAATTCCAGCTTATTATCTGAGTCTAAATTAATCTCCTTTAGCTGAGAATCAGTATTTTTTTCTTCCCCGACAGCTAAAATTTGATTTTTTAAATCTGCATTTAGAAAAAATCTCTCCAGTTCATTTTCAAGCTCATCAGATGAAAACTCTATTATTCCTTCTTCATCAAATAAAAACATCTCACCAAGTAAATTTTCGGATATTTCTTCACTTTCAATATCTGTCAGCACTGCGGTCAAAATCTTTTTACTGCCCTGTAATTCGTTGAAGACTTTTTTAAAAAAGTTTTCCATCTACTCCACATCCCTTCATTTAAAATTCTAACTTCAATAATTTAAAGTTGTTTTTAGTGAAGTTCAAGCTTCCTGTCTCAGCAATCTACTTTTTTGAAAAGCCAGAGAAAAGATTGAGTTTTCTTTATTAATCTCTATTTCATAAGCTCTGCTCAAATTCTCAGCTGTCATAACATTTTCTACCAAACCTGCGGCAATAATCCTACCTGATTTTAAAATAATTACCCGATCTGAATACTGAGCGGCAAGATTTGGATCATGTAGAGCTGTTAGTACTGTTTTTCCCTTTGCGGTCAGTTCCCGCATAATCTTTAAAATAAGGTGAGTGTTTTTAAAATCAAGGTGTGAGTTTGGCTCATCTAAAAATAAATAACTGCTTTTCTGCATCAAAGCCCGGGCTATCAAGACGAGCTGTCTTTCTCCACCTGAAATTTTATTAAAGCTTTTATTCTTTAAATCTGATATCTCAAGCTCAGCCAGAATCTCTTCTGCCTTCTGCCTCTCTTTTTCTCCCGGTTCTTCAGAAAATGCAAGCCAGGGATTGATCCCCATCAAAACCATATCCAGAACCTGATAATCAAAAACATTCTGACTTTCCTGAGAAACAACAGCAATTTTTTGAGCAATTTCTTTTTTAGTCATCTTTTTTATATTTTCTCCATCGAGTAGTATTTTTCCTGCATCAGGAGTCAATAATCCCTGCATACATTGAAAAAATGTGGTTTTCCCAGATCCATTTGCCCCCAGAATAGAGATAAAGTCTCCTCTTGCTGCCTTGAAATTTATATTTTTTAAGACTTTTTGGTCAGAATAAAAAAAATTAAGATTATTGCTTACTAACATTAATTCCACCCGCTCTCTTTTTTGGTAATTAGTAAATAGGCAAAAAATGGAGCTCCAATTAAAGCAGTTATAATACTAATTGGAATTTCTGCCCCACTTATCGTTCGGGCAAGGTTATCCATTAAAAGAAGGCTTAAGCCGCCCAGCAGTGCAGAAGCAGGCAGATAATACTTATATTTATTTCCAACTATAAACCTTGCAATATGAGGAATAACAAGTCCAATCCAGCTAACCTGTCCGGCGGCAGCAGTAGCTGCTGCAACCATGATTGTTGAAAATACAATTACAATCATTCTTATCTTTTCTGTATCAACACCAAGAGCCGCTGCTTCTTTTTCCCCTAAAGAAAAGATATTCAGCTGCCAGCGTAAAAACAAAATTACTGTTAAAGAGATAATTACTACCGGTAAGAGCAGATAAAATTCCTGCCAGCCGCTCCGGGAAAATCCGCCCATTAGATAAAAAACTATTCCCGGCAGATTCTGCATCGGATCTGCCAGATATTTTAAAAGAGAAACCAGAGCATTGGCCAGTGAAGAAACAACTATTCCGGCCAGAACCATAAACATTGCATTTTTTCCTCCCGCAAGCTTACTTAACCAATAAGTTAAGGCAACTGCTGCTGTACCGGTAATAAAAGCAATTAAATAAACATAAAGAATTGAACCACTGCTGTAAAGTAGTCCCAGCGCCACTCCCAGCCCTGCCCCAGCTGAAACTCCTAAAATATCAGGTGAGACCAGCGGGTTGCGAAAAATATTCTGGTAGGCAGCTCCACTGATCGAAAGAGCAGCTCCTACAAGTACAACCGTTAAAATTCTGGGCAGGCGAATATAATAAAGCACTGACCAATCCGGATTATTAAATAAGGTCTCATAATCTCTACCAAGTAAATTATTAGTAATAGCTCCCAGATCAGATATGCTGAGCTCATAATTGCCGATCATCATTGAAATTAAAATCAAAACTATCAAGAGCAGACCGGTTATAAGTATTTTTTCAGCAGCGGTTATCTTCCTCATCGCCTAAAACGCTCCTCCCAATTCAGTAAATGTTTTTCCGTATAATGTTTGATAAAAATTGTTAACCTGTTTTTGATAATCTATGTCCTGATACTTAGCTGGATAAGCTTTTTTTGCCAGCCAGAGCTGAGCAATAAAAGCTGACGGGGAGGGGAAATCCCATGGTTCTAATTTTGATGGAACTCGATAAAGCTCGTTGTTTTTGAAAGCACTTACATTTTGATATTTATTTTCTTGGGCCAGTTCTTCTAAATCCCCATTAAAATACTGAGAAACAATTACCAACTCCGGATTCCATTCCAAAATATTTTCAGCCGATACTGTAAGAAATCCTGATTTTAATTCTGCTGCTGGATTTATTCCACCTGCATTTTCAATCAGAGCTGTCTGCATCATTTCTGCTCCAACAGAATCAGTAAATTCGGAATTAGCAAAGTATATTTTTTTCTTTTTTGATTCTGAAAGCTCAGCTGTTTTTTTAGTTAAACTATCAATTTTATCATAGGCAGCCATCACTTCTTTTGCTTTCTCTTCTTTGTTTAGAACTTTTCCTAGAAGTTCTGTGGTCTTTCGAATCTGATCCAGACTTTCAGGATTTATAATTATTGCTGTTACACCCTGTTCTTTTAATTTTTCTGCTGTTTCAAGAGCATCACGATGAGGGTATAAAATAACTAAATCTGGATTTACACTCATCGTAGTCTCTAAATTAATCCCATTTCTTTTTGAGCCAACCTGTGGTAGGTCAGCTAGTTCAGGCTGTATATTAACAAATAAAGGCTGTTTATCTGTCTTAACTGAAACTCCTACCAATTTATCTCCTGCATCCAGAGCCAGCACAAACTGGGTCGCTGATTTATATGTAGTTACAACTCGCTCAACATTGTCGGGGACAGTTATTTCTCTGCCCATCATATCAGTAAAATCGCGCTCCGCTTCTGCTCTGAATAGTGGACTAAAAAGTAAAAGCAGACTTAAACTAAAAATTGCTAAAATCATTTGCCAGTTTACTTCAAAATTTTCTTTTTTTAACATCAAACCACTCCCTTTTTCGTTATGTGTAACCTCATATAACGATTACATTATAACATAAAAATTCAATTAATTCAGACATTATTTCAAAAACTGATTTTAAGCTGTGATCAGAAGTATCTAAACA
>QBLP01000428.1 GCA_003070825.1 Halanaerobium sp.
TTATAATACATATGTTCACGGCAATAATGTCTCTAGGTATCAATTTTTTGGTTATTTATTAACTTAACCAATTAAAAATCAAAGCAATTTAGGAAGAACAAAACGCAAAAAACCCTCCTCAAATGAGAAGGGTTGATCACATCAGTTAAAAATATTGGTTATTTTTATAGTTTTTGATAAAAGTTATTTAAAGAACATCAACTGCTAAAATTGCATCTTTAACCATTTCTGCATCTACAGCAAAAGGCATGTTGTGGATTGTTTCACCTTCAGCACAGCTTGCTTCTGCTACTTTTAGTATTTTTTCATCACTCACATCTGTAATGCCTAAGTCAGCTAGAGTGGTTGGTAGTCCAACTTCTCTGCAGAAATTCATGACCTTTTCGATTTCTGCTGGATCTCTATCTTCTAATACCATCTGGACCAAAGTAGAATATGCAACCTTTTCTCCGTGGGTCTTAGTATGTGTCTCTTCTAACACTGTGAAACCATTGTGAACTGCATGGGCTGCAGCTAAGCCACCACTTTCAAAACCAAGTCCACTTAATAAAGTATTGGCTTCAACAATTTTTTCTAATGCTTCAGTTACCACACCAGCCTCAGCAGCTTTTTTAGCACTAACTCCATATTCTAATAATGTATTATAGCAGAGTTCAGCCAAATTTAGAGCTGTCATTGTTGGTGCTCCACCTGACATTGCTTTTTTTCTGGTCAAAGCAGAAGCAGCAGCTTCAAAATAAGTTGCCAGCGCATCTCCCATTCCAGAAACTAAAAATCTAACAGGTGCATTTGCTACAATTTCAGTATCAATGATTACTGCATCTGGGTTTTTAGGTAAGAATAGATAGTCTTCAAAAACTCCCTCTTCAGTATAAATAACAGATAATGCACTGCAGGGAGCATCTGTTGCTGCTATAGTTGGTACAATAACTACTGGTAGTTCAGAATAATGAGCAACAGCTTTGGCTGTATCTAAAGTCTTACCTCCACCCATTCCAATTATTAATTCTGCATTTTCTTGAGCAGCTTTTTCTTTTAGGCTTTCTATTTCTACTTTTGAGCACTCTCCATTGAAAAATTCAATTTCATAATCAAATTCCGCAAGTCCTGCCTCCAGATCAGTTAAAAATAGTTCTTCAACAATAGGGTCAGCAATGATTAAAGCTTTTTCGCCAAGATCTTTAATATAGTCTTTCATTTCCTTAATTACATTTTTGCCCTGAACATATTTACCTGGTGATGTTAAAACTTTTATCATTAAAACCACTCCTTTTAATATTTTTTTCACAATTTAATTATACTACA
>QBLP01000429.1 GCA_003070825.1 Halanaerobium sp.
ATCCCTACCAATATCTTAATCGTTTTGTTGATAAAAGTTTAAGTGGTGGTGAAAGAAAAAGGATTGAATTAGCATCTTTAATTTTGATGCATCCAGAATTAATAATCTTAGATGAACCTGATTCTGGTGTAGATGTTGTTGCCTTAAATAATATTGCTGAGATGATAAATTATTTTAAAGAATCAGGCAGTGGTATTTTATTGATTACTCACTCAGAGGAAATGCTTAAATATGCTGATCAGGCCGCCTTAGTTTGTGAAGGAGAAATTATACGCCAGGGTAACCCAGCAGATATTAGTGAATACTTTAAATCTTTCTGCTATCCATGTGCTAAGGAAGAAGAATGTGAGACGGAGGTGGCCAGTTAATGAATGATTATGAAATGATGATTAATGCCTATAAAGATGCTGGTGGAGATGATATTTTTGCCGATAGTGAAGTAGCTCATCTAGTTTTAGAAAGAGATAAAATTTTAGGAATGCATGCTGTTGAAGGCTTAGAAGTTGAAGCTGATAAAATCAGTGAAGATACTGTTAAAGTTAAAGTGCTTGTTAAAGCGGGTTATCAAATCAAAAACCCTGTTCATATGTGTTTTGGAGTTTTACCAAAAGAAGGCCGCCAAAAAATAGATATGAATGTTGAAGTACAAAAAAATGCTAAGGTTGAAGTAGTAGCGGACTGTGTTTTTCCTAATGCAGTTAAGGTAGAGCATATTATGGATGCTGTAATAAATATTGATGACGGGGGCAATTACATATATAAAGAACATCATTTTCATGGGGATAATGGTGGAGTAGAAGTAATTGCTAAGTCAGATATTAATGTAGAAGCAAACGGTAAATTGGTGACTAAATTTGACCTTTTAGAGGGTCGGGTTGGTAAAATTGATTTTGATTATAAAGCAAATATTGCTGAACATGGAACAGTAGAAATGCTGGCCCGGATTAGTGGTCAAAAAAATGATTTAATTAAAATCAGGGAAGCTGCACATTTAAATGGTGAATCTGCTCGAGGAATATTAGATTCCAAAATTGCTTTGAAAGATCAAGCAGAGGCAGAAATTTATAATGAATTAACTGCAGATGCTGCTGAAGCGATGGGGCATGTTGATTGTACTGAAATTATTAAAGATCAGGCGATAGCACGAGCTATTCCGATTGTAGATGTTCGTCATCCAGAAGCTAAGGTAACTCACGAGGCTGCAATTGGTAGTGTTGACAGCACCCAACTGCAGACATTAATGTCCCGTGGACTTGATGAAGAAGAGGCTTCAGATGTAATTATCCAGGGTCTGCTTAATGA
>QBLP01000078.1 GCA_003070825.1 Halanaerobium sp.
AGATGTGTATAAGAGACAGTTTATATTCTTTTTAGCCAGTTTCATAAACTTAACCGCACCCTGATAAAGCATCAGTAAAAGTTTGCCCGGGCTTGCTGTTTTTATCTGCATCTGCTTGTACTGATCAGCGCTTCTTCCCTGCATAATAATTACCTCCTAAACATATTTTATATTTTTTTGCTTAAAATAGCAATAAAATTAGAGCTCAAATTTAAAATTATTTAATTCTTCCAGCAGTTTTTTGTTTTTAACTGCCTTTTTATTTTCTTCTTTTACATCTTCCAGCAGTTCTTTTCGCATAATTTCAATTTCCTGAGGTGCTTCAATTCCAAGCTGTACTTTTCCATTTTCTATTCCAACAACGGTGACTTCTATCTGCCCATCAATAACTATTTTTTCATTTAATTTTCTCGTCAGTACCAGCATTATTCTGCCACCTCTTCTACAGGAGCAAAAATTTTATATCTTACCTGATAACGCTGGTCATCAAGTATTACCTGTTTCCCCAACTTATCTTCGATATTTATAACTATCGGAGCTGATAAGTTAGCTGTGCTTCTTTTTATTTCATCTTTTAGTGTAATTATATTTAAGATCAAAAGATCCGAAATTTTTTTGATTTCTAACTCTTTTTCAGTTTTATCATTAATTTCAAATTCATAGTTCTGAATCAAATTCCCCGGTTCTACTGTTACAAATGCTATATCCGGATCATCAACTGACTGCATAACAATAAATGGTGAATCCTCTCCCAGCGGCAGCAGAACAAAATCCTTTAAACTTTCAAAACCAGGCAGGCCTAATTTGAAAGAAATTATATCTGACTTTTTTATTTCTAATCTACCAAAATCGCGGGTCATTATTTCCATTTAAATCCCTCCAAATTTTTATTTATTAAAATATTAAGCTTTAAAATCTATACTGGGACCCGGTTTATAGGCTATAACCAGTTCTCTTTCTTCACTGTACATTATTTCCGCCCCCAGATCAGATACTTTATAATTTTCAAAATCACTCAATTTATCTCCAGTTGATGCATAAAAAGCAGCTGCCTTTTGTGCCGTCTCAACAGCTTTTTTTGCATAATTACCTGTGCTGTCTTTTAAGTTATAAAAACCCATTGCTTTTCTGGATGGATAACTGTCAATCTGCAAATCCAGGTTCTGCAGCATTAGATCACATCCTCTCTACAAATAACTATCGGCAAAGATGAGTTAAATCTTAAATCCATTTACAGCCATTTAAATATCTTTAAACTAACTTAAATAAGTTATTCTTCTATTTACTGCTACTTATCATTATTTAAAAGAGGTTTTAAAATATTAATAGAGAATATTTAAATTAGACAATTAAAAATTTGAGGTGACAAATTATGAAAAATAAAATTATTTTTTTAACATTTATTTTAATTATCTTAATTTTTGGTGTAACTGTTTTAACTTCAGCAGCCGAATCTCTGCCAGAGTTGGAATATCAAGTTTTAGCCAGTTACAACCACGACCCTAAAGCTTTTACCCAGGGCTTAGAAATTCATAAAAACTATTTATATGAGGGAACTGGACTTTATAATAGATCAAGTTTAAGAAAAGTTGATATTCAGAGCGGCAGTGTTTTAAATAAAATCAAACTGGATTCCAAATACTTTGGTGAGGGTATAACTATCTTAAATAATAGAATTTATCAGCTAACCTGGAAAGAAAAAACTGCCTTTGTATATGACCTTAATTTTAATTTAATTAATAAATTTAATTATCAGGGAGAAGGATGGGGGCTGAGCAATGATGGAGAATTTTTAATTATGAGTGATGGTAGTGAATACCTTTATTATCGAAACCCTGAAACATTTGAACTGGTTAAAAAAATCACAGTCAAAAATAAAGATCAACGACTAAAAAATATAAATGAGCTCGAATATCAGGGAGGGTATATTTATGCCAATATCTGGCAAACTGATTATATTATAAAAATCAATGCTCAAAGTGGTGCTGTTAAAGCCTATCTTGATTTGAGTGGAATTTTAAAAACAGACTACCAGGGAGAAATAGATGTCTTAAATGGAATCGCTTATGACCCTGAAGCTGAAAACTTTTTGATAACAGGCAAATTATGGCCAAAGATATATAGAATTAAAATCATCGATTAAGCAAAAAACCCTCAGAAAATAATTTTTCAAAGAATTTTCCTGAGGGTTTTATTAATTCTCATCATTTTTGTTTAAAATATCATAAACATGAGAGTTATTATATTCACTGTATGGCTTTTCCTCTCTTAATCTTTTTAAAACTTTCCTACTCTCTTCCTCTTTTCCCGCTCTATTAAGCATCAGGCCCAGGTTATAAAGAGCTTCATCATAATAGTTGCTCTCACCATATTCATTTAGATAAATTCGATAAAAATGCTCTGCTGACTGATAGTTATCCATTTTCTCATGACTTCTGGCAAGCAAAAATAGACTTTCCCGCCTCAAATAATCAGTTTCTGTTAGATTATATATACTGTTAAAAATGTCAGCAGCATCCTGATAATCCTGACGAGAAAAATAATCCATTCCCAGATTAAATAACTGCTGTTCGGTACCTTCTTCTAAAAAAGTATTTGCTTCTTCCAGTTTATCTCTTTCTCTTTCCCGTTCTTTAATTTCTCTCATTTCTTCAATTGAGATCAAAGCTGAGCTGTTCTGATATTCGAGTAAATTCATCTCATTTAAAATTTCTGAACTGCTGCCCTCCATTTTATCTTCTTTACTTCTGTTATTTTCTGCAGAATTATCACCAGCTTCATTGGTTTGGGAGCTATTCGATCCTGCTTCAAGCTGACTGCTTTCTACAGCTCCTGAATCAGCAGTTTGATTTGAAGACAATTTATCAGTAGTCTCTTTAGAATCTTCTTTGTCTGCAGGCTCAGCAAACTCAAATCCCCTAATATTGCTTTCAATCCAGTTTAATGGACTAAATCCACTTAAATTTAGAAAAACAACAAACAGAACTACTGCAATCACTCCAGCTATTAAAGCACTCCGCTTATTAGTCTTTGACTGAAAGTTAAAAGCACTGCTTTCCTTATCTTCCGCTTCACACTGCATAATATAATTTTTAATGTTCTGATTACCGCTGTCTAATTCATATGCCTGATAGAAATATTTTAAAGCTTCTTCGTAGTTCTCCTCTTTTTTATATAAAAGACCAAGAATCACATAAGGTTCAATTAATTCGTCATATTCTTCAATTAATTTTTTTAAAAATTTTATTTTTTGATTTTTTTCTGCTTCATCACTAAAAAGAATATTTTTATATTCTTTTCTAATCTCTTTAAAATCCTGTTTGGTAATCAGCTCTAAATAATCGCGCGCCTTATTTTTATCCTTCTTTAGAGAAAGACTTTTACGCCAGGTCTTTTCCGCTTTATCAAATCTGCATTTAAGATAATAGGCCAGCCCAAGCAGGTTAAGTACAGATACACTTTTCGAATTAAATTTTAAGCACAATTTTAATTCATCAATTGCGTCTGACACATTATTATTTTTGATTAAATTCATTGCCTCTTTATAATGAGCATTATTTTTATTCATTATAACAACCTCTCCAGAGCAGTATCTGCTGCTTTTTTATTATTTTATCATATAAAAAGCGGTCTGAAAAGAAAAAGAGACAGCTGAAAAGCGATAACTCAGCTGTCTCTGATATAATATTCAACTTAAGACTATGCACTTTCTCTTCTATTTAAAACATCAATCATTACAGCCAGAATTATAATAAAACCTTTTACTATCATCTGGTAAAATGTATTGATCCCTAAAAGACTCATTCCGTTATTGATAACCCCGATAATTATGGCTCCAATTACTGTTCCAGAAATTGTACCAACACCACCCATAAAACTGGTTCCACCAATTATTACTGAGGCAATTGCATCAAGCTCAAAACCATCTCCTAAGTTAGGAGAGGCTCCATTTAAACGGGAGGCCAGCAAAATACCGGAAGCTGCACTTAAAACACCGGTGATCACAAAGACCATTGTTTTGGACTTTAAAATATTAATACCAGAAAGCCAGGCCACTTTTTCATTACCGCCAATAGCATATAGTTTACGTCCAAAGCGAGTTTTTCTTAAAGTATAAATTCCAATCATTACAATTACTGCAAATATCGCCACTGGAATCGGGATCCCCTGATAACCAATAAAAATTAGAAATCCTGATAAAAAACCTGCTACAGTAAGGATTAATCCTCCTGTCAGTTTAGCTTTATTGCGAACTTTTTCGCCATTTTTAATCTCAACACTGGCCTTAAAAACTGCAAAAATTCCTAAAATAAGAGCAACCACCAAAATAATTAATGAAGGCAGTTTTGCTATGTAACCACTACCAATACTGGCAAAAGTCATATTGGTTACAGGAACTGAAACTCCCTGAGTTAAAACCAGACTTAAACCTCTGGCTATGGTCATAACTCCTAAGGTAATAATAAAGGGATGGATATTAAATTTCGCACTCATAAATCCATTGAAAAATCCTAATACTCCACCAACACCCACCAGGGTAATTAAGATTGCAAGCCACATTCCAAAACCAGCCTGCATTAATAAAGTTACTGTTACTGCAGATAAACCAACTACAGAACCAACCGAGAGGTCAATCCCGGCCAGCAGAATTACCATCGTCATACCAACTGCAATTATTCCGTTAATCGTAACCTGTCTTACCAGATTAGTCAGATTTCTTGAACTTAAAAATGAAGGTGATAAAAAACTCAAAATTATAATTAAGAATATTAATGCTATAAAAGTACCATTGTTTTTAATAAACTTCTTCAAATTTATTCAACTCCTTTATTACCAGTAGCATATTTCATTATTGTTTCCTGATCTGCTTCGGAACGCTTCAATTCAGCAGTTTTTTTGCCCTCTGACATTACAACTATCCGATCACTCATCCCCATAATTTCTGGCAGTTCAGAGGAAATCATAATCACTGTCACTCCCTGCTCTACCAGCTGATTCATCAGTCTGTAAACTTCTGTTTTGGCACCAACATCAATCCCTCGGGTTGGCTCATCTAAAATCAATACATCAGAATCAGTAATCAGCCACTTACCAATTACAACTTTCTGCTGGTTTCCACCGCTCAATTTTTCTACAAAAACATCCAGCGAAGGAGTTTTAATATTTAGTTCATCTACATACTTTTCAGCAACTTTTTTCTCAGCATGATTATCAACTGCCAGTTTTGAACTAAACTTTTTAATTGATGGCAGGGTCATATTCATTACCAAATTCTTGTCCAGCAGCAGACCCAATTCTTTTCTATCTTCAGTAACTAAAGCAATCCCGTTATTAATTGCATCAGCAGGAGCTTTTATCGTTAATTTTTCTCCATTAAGATAAATCTCACCTTCACGTTTTTTGCCGTAAACTCCAAAGATAGCATTAACCAGCTCAGTTCTTCCCGCCCCCATCAGACCGGAAATCCCGAGAATCTCTCCTTTATAGGCTGAAAATGAGACATCATCTACTAATTTTTTGTCAGGATTAAAGGGATCTGGAACCGATATGTTCTTTACTTCTAGTGTTTTATCTCCCCTCTTAAAATCGTGACTTGGGAAAAGATCATTAATATCTCTTCCAACCATCCGAGTAATTATCTCATCTAATGTAACTTGAGCAATATTAATTTTATCGCCAATTGTAGAACCATCTCGTAAAACAACTACCGAATCTGCTATTTCTTCGATTTCTTCCATCTTATGAGAAATATAAATAATTGAAACTCCACTTGCTCTTAATTCATTAATTACTGTAAAAAGCTCATTAACTTCCGAGTCAGTAAGAGCAGAAGTTGGTTCATCAAAAACTAAAATTCTGGTATCTAAAGAAAGTGCTTTTGCAATCTCAACCATCTGCTGTTTACCAACTGTTAGGTCGCCAAGTTCAATTCTTGGATCTATATTCATGTTTAGACGCGCTAAAACTTTTTCAGCATTGTGATACAGTTCTTCCCATTTAATTCCACCGATTTTATTCAAAGGTTGTCGATCTAAAAAGATATTTTCAGCAACAGATAGGTCAGGCAGCAAATTTAATTCCTGATGGATGATTCCGATTCCGGCTTCTTCAGCCTCTCTTGTATTGTCAAAGCGAACCAGCCGGTCATCCAGATAAATGTCTCCTTCATAGGTTGGATAGGGCCAGACACCACTTAATACTTTCATTAAAGTTGATTTGCCAGCACCGTTTTCTCCTACCAGAGCTAAAATCTCTCCCTTTTCAAGAGTAAAATTCACATTATCCAGAGCTCTTACACCAGGAAAATCTTTAATAATATTTTTCATTTCCAGAATTTCTTCAGCCATTTATTTTACCTCCAGAATTGATTATTTACAAAGCAATCCCATCCACAATGGATGGGACTGCTATATTATCTGTTCTTATAGTCTTATATTTACTCTTCTTTGAAAATTTCTGTTGCCTCATGATATCCATCTGCAACTACAGTATCCATAATATTGTCTTTATTAACAACTACAATTTCTGTGATTACAGTTGGCACTTCAATCTGTCCATTATCAACATAACGGTCAATTTTTACAATTTCGTCGATTGGCTTATCTGGATTCTTTGCTAATGTAACTGCAACTTCTGCAGCTTTGTATGCTAAAGGTTTGATCTTTTTAAAGATTTCAACAGTCTGCTTACCCTGAGCAATATATCTGATATTTAATAAATCAGCATCAGAACCAGCAACAAATACCTTATCTGTGTCTGCCATACCCTGTGCTTCTAGAGCTCTTACAGCACCGGAAGCAAGACCACTATTATTTGCTACAACAGCGTCAATGTTATTGTCGTACTTTGTTAGAGCATTTTCAGTTGTAGCCATTGCCAGATTAGGAGACCAACCTTCGTGGCTCTGGTCAACTACTAAGTTAAGACCTTCATATTTTGCAACTGTATCTAAAACACCCTGAGAAAACGCATTAGCATTGGAGTCACCAGGCTGACCTCTTAATAATACTACATTACCCTTAACTTCACCACGGTTTTCTTTAAACCACTTAACCATTGCTTGACCCTGTAATTCACCAACAGCCCAGCTGTTCTGAGTTAAGAAGACATCAACTTTACTGTTCATAATTAAAGAGTCATAGTTTACTACTGCAACCCCGGAGTCATGTGCCATTTTAACCATGTTGCTGGCTGTACCTGTATTAACAGGCTGTAATACTATAACATCAGCACCCTGTGTTAACATATTTTCAAACTTAGAAAGCTGTATGTTCTCATCGTTATTTGCTGAATCAAAAATAACCTCATCAGCACCTAATTCTTCTGCTTTTTCTATAAAAGCATCTCTATCTTTAATATATCTTTCTTCCTGCATTGTCTTCAGCAGAAAACCAACTTTGATTAGACCGTCATCTTCTTTTTGATTACCGCCAAGAAGATTATCCAGCCAACCGCCACCGTCCTGAGCAAAAGCCGCCATTGAGATCGAGGAAACGAGTAAAACAACTACCAACAAAATACTTAATTTTTTCATTATTTACCCCCTAATAGTTTTCTCAATGTGAACCATTATTAACTTATAATCACTTATAATCCTC
>QBLP01000430.1 GCA_003070825.1 Halanaerobium sp.
AGATGTGTATAAGAGACAGACAAAAAGCTGAGAATTAATATTTCTCAGCTAATTTTTTTAATTTTATTTTTGCCTAATTGTAAAATGAACTTGAACTAATTAAAAATTTAATAAAAAAATGTCCATAGTGGACCAAACTGTAATATAATTGAATCACCACAAAACAAAAACATTACAGGAGGGTGCACACTATGGACTACTTAAATGATACACCAATTTCTCGAAAAAATAAACACCTAAATGCTTATGAGCGTGGTCAAATTGCATTATTATATTCCGAAGGAATGTCTGCTTATGCTATTGCTAAGCGCTTAAATAGAGCTTCTAACACAATAAGAAACGAGTTAAAACGTGGTACTGTTTCTCAAATAAAAGCCAATAAAAAAGTTGATATCTACTTTCCTGACACTGGTCAAAGAGTCTATGAAAATAATCGCAAAAATTGTGGTCCTAAGTTTAAACTCTTAGAATGCGAGAATTTCATAGAACATGTGATAGATGAATTTTACAACTCTGCTCATTCAATTGATTCTATTTGTGGCGCAGCTAAACGGCATAATAAATTTCCAAATTCAGAGATGGTCTGTAGCAAAACTCTCTATAATTATATAGATGCTGGACTACTTGAGATTAAAAACATTGATCTACCAGTTAAGTTAAAACGTTCTTCAAAATCAAGTAGGATTAAAAGCAACAAAAAGAAACTAGGTACCAGCATTGATGAACGACCTGAAAGCATTAATGACCGCAGTGAATTTGGTCACTGGGAAATTGATACTGTTCTTGGTAAGAAGACTAAAGATCAAGCTGCATTACTTACTATGACAGAACGTACTACTCGCTCACAAATTATTCGTAAGATTGCTGACAAGAGTTCTTATTCTGTTCAGGAAGCTATGACAAAACTGATTAAGGAAACTGGAAAACTATTTTCTAAAGTTTTTAAAAGCATCACAAGTGACAATGGTTCTGAATTCTCAGAGCTAGCCAGTATAGAAGAGATGGTTGATACAAAAGTTTATTATACCCATCCATATTCATCCTGGGAAAGAGGAACAAATGAACGCCACAATGGCTTGATAAGAAGGTTTATACCTAAAGGTAGAAGCATAAATGACTTCTCAATTGAAACTATTGCTAGAGTTCAAAATTGGTGTAATACTTTACCAAGAAAAATATTAGGATATTTAACTCCTAATGAAGCTTTTGAAGATCAACTCAGACAAATTCTATAC
>QBLP01000431.1 GCA_003070825.1 Halanaerobium sp.
TTATAGGCCTGTGCTGTACCCAGCTCCTGAATATTCATCTGAATACTGCCGTCACCTGCAATCAGCACAACCTTATCTTTGGGCTGGCCGATCTGAGCTCCAATTGCCGCCGGCAGTCCATAGCCCATTGTTCCCAGACCACCTGAAGTAATAAACTGGCGCGGTTTTTTGTATTTATGGAATTGAGCTGCCCACATTTGATGCTGACCTACTTCAGTGACAATTGTAGCCTCTCCACCAGTATACTTATCAATTTCTTCCATAATATATTGAGGTTTGATAGTCTCTGAACCATCATCTTCATATTTAAGTGGGTATTTTTCTTTAAGCTCCTTAATCCGCTCCTGCCAGGCGCCATTTTCTTTTTCCTCAATATAGGGAAGCAGTTCCCTGAGTACAGTCTTTACATCACCCACAATTGGAATTTCTACATCCAGATTTTTACCGATTTCGGCAGGATCGATATCTATCTGAATTATATCTGCCTGAGCGGCAAACTCATCCAGCTTACCGGTTACCCGATCATCAAAACGGGCTCCAACTGCAATTAAAAGATCAGTTTCTAAAGTTGCCTTATTGGCATACTGAGTTCCGTGCATCCCGAGCATCTCGAGAGCCAGAGGCTGATCCTCTGGATAGATTCCAAGTGCCATAAGAGTTGTGGTAACAGGAATTTTTGCTTTATCAACCATTTCTCGCAGTTCTTTTTCTGCGCCTGAGATAACCGCACCTCCACCTACATATAAGAGGGGGCGCTCGGCCTCATTGATTGCCTTGGCTGCCTTATTGATCTGCAGTTTGTGACCTTCAAAAGTCGGCCTATATCCCGGCAGATTTACCTGATCAGGGTAGTCAAACTCTGCAACTGCCTGAGTTACATCTTTGGCCAGGTCGATAAGCACCGGGCCCGGTCTGCCTGTACGGGCAATATAAAAAGCTTCCTTAATTGTTCTTGCCAGGTCCTTAATGTCTGTTACTAAAAAGTTATGTTTGGTAATCGGTAAGGAAATACCTGTAATATCAGCTTCCTGAAAGGCATCTTTTCCAATTAATGAACTAGAAACCTGGCCTGTAAAAGCTACCAGAGGAATAGAGTCCATCTGCGCATTGGCCAGTCCTGTAACCAGATTTGTTCCTCCCGGTCCAGAAGTAGCAATACAGACTCCAACCTTGCCGCTTGAGCGGGCATAACCATCAGCTGCATGGACAACTCCCTGCTCGTGTCGTCCCAGATAATGTTTTAAGTCTGAATTGTAGAGGGCATCATAGAGGTTAATTACAGCTCCTCCAGGA
>QBLP01000432.1 GCA_003070825.1 Halanaerobium sp.
AGATGTGTATAAGAGACAGTCCAATTGCAGCTTTCTTTATCTTTCAGACAGTTTTTGCAGCAACAGCAGCAACAATTGTTTCTGGTGCAATGGCTGAAAGAACTAATTTTTCCGGTTACTTAGCTTACAGTGTTGTAATTACAGCCTTTATTTATCCCGTAGTTGGACACTGGATCTGGGGTGGTGGCTGGTTAGCAGAAATGGGAATTATAGACTTTGCTGGATCAACGGTTGTTCACTCTGTTGGTGGCTGGGCTGCTTTAGCCGGTGCCATTGTTTTAGGTCCTAGAATTGGTAAATATAATGAAGACGGCAGTGCTAACGCTCTACCGGGTCACAACCTTTTAATGGCAGCCCTTGGTGTCTTTATTCTCTGGTTTGGCTGGTTTGGATTTAACCCCGGTTCTACTGTTGCCGGTACTGATTTATCAATTGCCTCAATAGCAGTAACAACTAATCTAGCTGCAGCAGCCGGTGCTGTAATGGCCATGAGTGTCAGCTGGATTAAATATGGAAAGGCAGATGTAAGTATGACTTTAAATGGTGCTTTAGCAGGTTTAGTTAGTATAACAGCCGGTACAGCAAATGTTGGTAACCTTTCAGCTATAATTATCGGTGCTATTGCTGGTATGATAGTTATTTATTCTGTTGAATTCTTTGATAAATTACAAATTGACGATCCTGTTGGTGCAGTATCTGTCCATGGAGTTTGCGGTGCTTTTGGAACTCTAGCAGTTGGAATTTTTGCAGCAGAAGGTGGACTTCTTTTTGGTGGTGGAATTAGTCTTTTAATCACTCAGTTCATTGGTGTAATAACTGTCTTCTTCTGGGCATTTGGACTTGGTTTTGTACTCTTTAAAACAATTGATGTAGTGATTGGACTTAGAGTTTCTGAAGCAGATGAGATTGAAGGTCTTGATTACTCTGAACACGGTGCTCAATCTTATCCAGATTTTATGATCAATATTAACGCTCAAAATTAAAGGAGGAGAATGCAATGAAAAGAATTGAAGCAATTATTCGCCCTGACAAAACAGATAAATTAATTGACAGGTTAGAAGCCATAGGTATCAACGGTTTAAATATTACAGAAATTAAGGGCTATGGTTCTCAAAAGGGTCATTCTGAAACTTACAGAGGTGTGACTTATAGAATTAGACTCCGAAAAAAAATAAAGGTTGAAATAATTGTTGAATACACAGAAGTAGACAAAATTGTTGAAGCTATTAAAGAAGCTGTACAAACTGGTGAAGTTGGTGACGGAAAAATATTTATCTCTGATATTGAAAATG
>QBLP01000079.1 GCA_003070825.1 Halanaerobium sp.
AGATGTGTATAAGAGACAGATATTTAAGAGAGGGGAGTGTAAGGTTTTGTTTGATACTTTACGCGATAATAGTAGAATTATTGTTTATATAGTTGTAATTGCCTTTGTTATTTCAGGTGGATTTATGGGCTATGGTGCCTATTTAAATAATCAGGGTGGAGGCGGACAGGCTCCCAATCAAAACCCATCTGTAATTGCAGAAGTTAACGGGATGGAAATTTCTCAACAGGAATATTTCTCGCTTTTACAGCAGCAGGCGCCACAATCTAACTTGAGCAGCAGCCAGATTATACCATTTAGGTATAATGTTCTGGATGCTTTAATTGAAAGAAAACTGTTGATGGCTCAAGCAGAAGTTTTAGATGTTGATGTTGAAGTTTCTGAAGCTGAGATAGATGAAAATTATAATAATATTTTAGAGCAGAACGAAATGACTGAAAACGAATTATCAGAAGCTCTGGCTGAACAGGGTTATACAATTGGTGATTTAAGAGAAGATATAAAAGCAAGTATTGAGGATAGCAAAACGATAACTCAAACAATCGATCAGGGTATTGGCGAAATTGAGGTAAGCGAAGAAGAAATTGAAGAACTATACCAGCAGCGATATCCTGAACCAGAAGCAGCTGAAGAAGATACTGCTGAAGAGGCAGAGTCAGAAGAGGAAAATACTGAAGCTGAAAACTCTGAAACTGAAAGACCAGCAATGGCAGAAGTTAGAGATGATCTTGAACAGGAAATAAGATCACAAAAAAGAAATGAAGCTATTAACAGCTGGCTGGCAGAGTTAAAAGCAGATGCTGAAATTACTATTAATGATCCTGTTTTAAGTGCCTATCATGCTTTAGAAAATGAAAATTATAAACAGGCAGCAGAAGAATTCTCTGCTTTTGTTGAGGAGAAAGAAACAGATCCGATTTTCTACAGCTATTTAGCTCAGGCATATGAGGGTCAGAATAATCTTGAAAGAGCAAAAGAAGTTTATAATAGTGCACTAGAGTCTTATCCTGAAAATACTGACTTAAGATTTAATTATGCTCAGTTCCTTGCTGATCAGGAAAATAATGAAGAGGCAATAGCACAGCTTGATAAAATTTCAGCTGCTGCAGAGGATGATTTTATGACATATTATCAGCTCTACATGATGTATAGCCGTCTTGGCGCTGAGAAAAAAGCTCAGTCAGCAATGAAAGAGATTCAGCGGATTAGTGAGGATATGCAGACTAAATCGTCTCCAGAGGTAGATCAGGAAACTACTGAAGATATTAAAGAAGAAGCAAAAGAAGTGAAAGAAGAAGTTAAAGTTGAGTCACCAGTTGAAACTAAAAATAATAATTAATCATTTATTTAGATAAAAATTAAAGAGTAAATTTACTAAGTTAACTATTAAATCTATCAGCTCCTCCTATTTTTGAATATACAGAACTCTTTCAGCGCGGTATTGGTGAAGTAACTGATATTGTTGAAAAGGAGATGTATACCTTTG
This sequence comes from Halanaerobium sp., assembly GCA_003070825.1. Lineage (GTDB taxonomy): Bacteria > Bacillota > Halanaerobiia > Halanaerobiales > Halanaerobiaceae > Halanaerobium. Next base: position 1,487 of record QBLP01000079.1, read on the forward strand.
AGGATAAAGGAGGCAGAAGTATCACTCTCAGACCCGAGGGTACTGCTTCTGTAATCAGATCATTTTTAGAAAATAAAATTTACGGACAGGCTCAACCGACTAAATATTACTATATTGGACCAATGTTTAGATATGAAAGACCACAATCAGGCAGATTTAGACAGTTTCATCAGCTGGGAGTTGAGGCAATAGCTTCCAATGATCCTGCACTTGATGCAGAAATCATTTCCTTAGGGATGCGTCTGCTTCAAGATTTTGGTCTTAATGACCTGGAACTTCATTTAAATAGTGTAGGTTGTGGAGAATGCCGTCCAACTTATGTAGATAAATTAAAAAAATATTTAAATGAAAACAAAGAACAATTATGTGATAACTGTAAGAGCAGAATTGATAGAAATCCATTGCGGGTTCTGGACTGTAAAAACGAAAGCTGTCAGTCTGTAATTAAAGATGCGCCAAAGATTACTGATAATCTCTGTCAAAGCTGTGCTGATCATTTTAATGATGTACAGGAATACCTTGATATTTTGAACCTGGATTATATTATCAATCCACTTTTGGTCAGGGGTCTTGATTATTATACAAATACTGCATTTGAAATTAAAGATAATGCGCTGGGAGCACAGGATACTGTCTTTGGTGGAGGCCGCTACAATGGTCTGGCTGAAGAAATAGGCAATAGAGATCTGCCTGGTATTGGTTTTGCCCTTGGAATTGAGAGATTGCTGCTTTCTTTAGAGGCAAAAGATATCGAGCTGCCTGTAGAATCAGGTGTTGATCTTTACATAACAGTCATTGGAGATCAGGCTAAAAAAGAATCATTTAAACTTCTTGATCAGCTGAGAAATAAAGGTTTTAGAACTGAAATCGATTATTTGGGACGAAGTGTTGGCTCTCAAATGAAATCAGCTGACCGCATGAATGCTGAGTATACAATAATTATTGGCGAAAATGAACTTAATAATAACTCTGCTACAATTAGAAATATGAAAAGTGGAGATGAAAAAGAAATTCAATTAAGCAACTTATTAGAGGAAATGAAGCAGCTAGTAGATAAGGAGGATATTTAAGATGGGTGAAACAATTAAAGATTTAAAGAGAACCCACCTCTGTGGAGAAGTTAGTAAAAAAGACAATCAAGACAGAGTAACAATCATGGGGTGGGTACAAAAACGAAGAGATCACGGTGGTGTTATATTTACTGATATTAGAGATCGTTCAGGAATTGTTCAGGTGGTGTTTAATCCTGATTCTGGTAAAGAACTATTTGAAAAAGCTGATACTCTTCGTTCGGAATATGTAGTTGCAATTACCGGAGAGGTTGAGCCGAGACCGGAGGGGAATATTAATCCGGATCTTCCAACTGGTGAAATTGAAATCAAGGCGGAAGAATTAAGAGTTTTAGATAAAGCTGAGACTCCTCCAATCCAAATTGAGGACAATATTGATACCGGTGAAGATGTAAGGTTAAAATATAGATATTTAGATTTAAGAAGGCCTAAAATGACAAAACTTATGGGGCTGAGACATAAAATAACTAAAACTACCAGAGATTTTCTGGATCAAAATGGATTCTGGGAAATTGAAACTCCAATTTTAACCAAGAGTTCTCCTGAGGGAGCCAGAGACTATCTGGTTCCAAGTAGAGTTAACCCCGGTCAGTTTTTTGCTCTACCACAGTCTCCTCAGATATTTAAACAGTTATTGATGGTTTCTGGAATGGAAAGATATTTTCAGATAGCTCGCTGTTTTAGAGATGAAGATTTAAGAGCAAACCGTCAGCCAGAATTTACTCAGATTGATATGGAGATGTCTTTTGTTAATCAGGAAGAAGTTATGGAGATTACTGAGGGATTAATGAAAGAATTGTTTGCTGTTGGTGATATTGAAGTTCCTGAAAAAATTAAAAGAATGTCCTACCAGGAAGCAATGGACCGTTTTGGTTCTGACAAGCCCGATCTTCGTTTTGGTATGGAGCTTAAGGATTTATCTGAGGTAGTTAAAGATAGTGATTTTAATATTTTTAGTGGAACTGTTAGTAAAGGTGGCCAGGTAAAAGGTATAAACTTTAAAGGAGGAGCAGATTCTCCACGAAGTACCATTGATGCCTTTGAAGATTATGTAAAAATGTTTAAAGCAAAGGGTCTGGCCTGGATGGCTTTAAGAGAGGATGAACTAAAATCTCCAATTGCTAAATTCCTTTCCGAATCAGAAATTGAAGGAATTAAAAAAGCTATGGAAGCAGAACAGGGAGATTTATTATTAATTGTTGCTGATAAACCAGCGGTAGTAGCTGCAGCTTTAGGTAATCTCCGCCTTAAGATTGCTAAAGACAATAATTTAATTCCTGATGAAGTTTACGAATTTGTCTGGATTGTGGACTTTCCTTTATTTGAATATGATGAAGAGGAAGACCGCTTAACTGCAATTCATCATCCATTTACCGCACCACTGGAAGAGGATATAGAAAAGTTAGATACTGATCCCGCATCTGTAAAATCAAAAGCCTATGACCTTGTTTTAAATGGTGAAGAACTGGGTGGAGGAAGTATTAGAATTAATAATCACAAACTGCAGGAAAAGGTATTTTCTGCTCTGTCCATCAGCAAAGAGGAGCAGCAGGAAAAATTTGGTTATTTGCTTGATGCTTTTGATTATGGTACACCTCCTCATGGTGGGATTGCCTTTGGACTTGATCGTCTAATGATGATCGTGGGGCGCACTGATTCAATTAGAGATGTTATTGCTTTCCCTAAAACTCAGAGAGCAACATCTCCTCTGACAAACGCACCTTCAAAAGTCGACAAAAAACAGCTGCAGGAACTTGGAATTTCCATCCGTTCTTAGTGACATTACAGGGATTTTTTGCTTGCAGATTTAGATGAGATATGTTAATATTATTTATAGAAAAGTAAATACCATCTGCCGTGTTCGATAATGATTAAACATTTTGACCAACACTTAGACATAGGGAGCCTGAGCTCTACCTGCGGCGTAGAAGCCTTAAATGGACCTATAAACCAGGTAGGAGGGCACCCACTTGGCAGACAGGGATCAAAATTCCAAATCAACCGGCACGGTGGATGGACTTTTAGCTAACCTTTATAAGGTTAGCTTTTTTCGTATCTAAAGTATTATAATCTGCTGTTAAAAGCCGGACTAAATTTGATTTTTGAGCTAGGATAATACTTTGCAGAAATATTAAATTTCTGCTATTATAGGATTAGAATTCAATAATAAAATTGGGGTGAATTTTATGCAGAAAAAAGAAGAGCTAAGAAAAAAATACTTAAAAGAGAGATCAGAAATTCCACAAAACAAAATCAGCAGTTGGAGCCAAAAAATAAATAAACAGTTTTTAAAACTTCCACAATTAGAAACTGCCAAAAAAGTAATGGCGTATGCTTCAATGCGAAAAGAGATAGAAACATTTGATTTAATGGAAGAATTATTAGATCAGGGATATCTCTTATATCTTCCCTATACTAGAAAAGATCAAATTGATCTAGGAACTGCTCAGATTAATAATCTTGATTCAGATTTAAAAGAAGGTGTTTATGGAGTTCAGGAACCAGTAGCTCGAATTCGCGGTGAAGAGGTTCCAGAAGATCTTGATTTAATAATTGTTCCTGGTGCCTGTTTTACCCCAGAAGGTTACAGGATAGGTTATGGTGGAGGATATTACGATAGTTTCTTAAGTAAACATGCAGATGGCGCTCTTAAAGTTGGTTTTTGCTATGACAGGTTTATTGTTGATTCAATTCCAGTTGAAGATCATGATGTTCCAGTTGATTTAATAATTACAGAAAAGGAAGTTATCCGTACAAAACAGTAGAGGTGAGAGTGTGAACCTTTTTGATAATCAAAATAACCAGGAAAACAATAATGACCGTCCGCTGGCCTACAGGATGCGCCCCCGCAGTCTGGAAGAATTTTATGGTCAGGAAGAAATCGTCGGAGAAAATAAACTTTTAAGCAGAGCTATTAAAGCTGATCGGCTGCAGTCTCTAATTTTTTATGGACCACCCGGCACTGGCAAAACAAGTCTGGCTCAAGTGATTGCAAACCAGACCGAAGCTGAATTTGTTAAATTAAATGCAGTTACATCTGGAGTTAAAGATATTCGCGAAGTAATAAAAAAAGCAAAATCTAACCGTAATTTATATAATAAAAAGACCATTCTTTTTATTGATGAAATTCACCGTTTTAATAAATCTCAACAGGATGCTTTACTGCCTTCAGTAGAAAACGGTACAGTTATTATGATTGGAGCTACAACAGAAAATCCATACTTTGAAGTTAATTCACCACTTTTATCCAGGTCCAGAATTTTCAGGTTAGAAAAATTAAATAGTAATCAGGTATATTCGATATTAAAAAAAGCTCTTGCGGATCAAGATAGAGGATTGGGTAAACTTAAGGTTGAGATTTCAGATAAAGATCTCAATTTTATTGCTGAACTTGCTGATGGTGATGCCAGAGTGGCTTTAAATACCCTGGAACTTGCTGTTTTGACTACCCCTGCTGATAAAGACGGACTAATTAAACTTAATCAGGAGATAATTGAGGAGTCAATGCAGAAAAAAATACTTAACTATGATCGCTCAGGTGATAACCACTATGATATAATCTCTGCTTTTATTAAAAGTATGCGCGGCTCAGATCCTGATGCGGCCATTTACTGGCTTGCTCGAATGATTGTCAGTGGGGAAGATCCTAAGTTTATTGCCCGCAGAGTTGTAATCCATGCCGCAGAAGATGTGGGTATGGCAGATCCAACTGCACTCATTATAGCAGAGTCTGCAGCCAGAGCTGTAGAACAGATTGGCTTTCCAGAAGCAAAAATTCCCTTGGCAGAAGCTGTAATTTACATTGCTACTGCACCAAAGAGCAATTCAATTGTTAAAGCAATCAATAGTGCGGTGGACTTTGTGGAAAATAATAAAGCAGGAGATGTACCACCTCATCTTAAAGACAGCCATTATGCTGGTGCCTCAGAATTAGGCCATGGACTTGATTATAAATATCCACACAGCTACCCGAAAAATTATGTTGAACAAAACTATCTGCCCGAAGATATGCAGGGTCTTTCATTTTATAAGCCTGGGAAAATGGGGAGAGAAAAAAAGACTGCGAAATTTTTAGAATATCTAAAAAATAATAGCAGCTCAGGGGATGAAAAGTAATGTCTAAACTAAAGAAAAGACCAGCAAGCAATATGGAGGTTAGAAACCAGGTCAAGGACAGTAAATTTTATGGCAGTATATTTTCAGTCAAAAATCGCAGTGAGGCTGAAAAAAGAATTGCAGAAATTAAGGAAAAGTACTCAGATGCTACTCATAATGTTTCTGCTTTTCGAGTGGAAAATCCTGAACTGGAGCAGGAAGCGATTGAATATTTCGATGATGATGGTGAACCATCTGGTTCATCAGGCCCTCCTGTATTAGAAGCTATTAAGGGAGAGAATTTGCTCAATACAGTAATAATTGTTACCAGATATTTTGGAGGAACTAAACTTGGAATCGGCGGCTTGATTAGAGCTTATGGTGATACAGCCAGGCTGGCTATAAAAGAAGCAGGGATAGAAACTTTAAGTGAGTTCTATTTATTAGAGGTTAAAAGCTCTTTTGATAAAATCGGAATTGTGCTGGGGCAGTTAGAATCTCTAAAAGCTGATATTCAAAATACTGAGTATACAAATAAGGGAGCAGCTGTTAGAGCAATTATCCCTACTGATATAAAAGAGAAGCTTCAAAAAATTTTAAAAGAAAAAACTGCTGCGGAAGCTGAAGTTAAAATAATTAAAAGTGTTTTTAAATAATTTGATATATCTGGAAGAACAGTATTGACAGTGTTTTAGTCATATGTTAAAATTAATTAAAAGTTGATAATTGATGTCAAGTTTATATGAGGTGAAAATATGAGAGTGTCAACCAAAGGAAGATATGGATTAAGAGCAATGGTGGATCTGGCAGAACACGAAGATGGAAAAGCAATTCCGATCCGCGAAATTTCTGAGAGACAGAATATTTCTGAACAGTATTTAGAACAATTATTTGCTACATTAAGAAAGGCAAAATTAGTTAAAAGTGTTAGAGGAGCTCATGGTGGCTATATGCTTAACCATGAACCAGAAGACATTAGTGTTGCTGATATTCTAACAACTTTAGAAGGTCCAATTGCGCCAGTTGATTGTGTAATAGAAGATGATTTCTGTAATTATATTGATAAATGTGTAATTCACGGTTTATGGGAAGAATTAGCAGATGTAATTAATGAGGTAATTGAAAACATGTCTCTTGCTGATTTAAGAGATAAGGCAGTGGCTGAAAAGCAGAGAGAGAAGATGGCAGATAAAGCAAAAATAGAGGCTGGATAAAATGGAAGATATATATTTTGATCATGCTGCAACTACCCCCATGCTGGAGGAAGTTATTAAGGCAATGAAGCCTTTTTATAATCAGGTTTTTGCTAATCCAGCCAGTTCTCATCTTCAGGGGCAGAAAGCTGCTTCGGCTCTGGAAGATGCCAGAGAATCAGTAGCAGAATTTATTGGTGCAAAGAATGCGGAGGAAGTTGTTTTTACTTCAGGTGGTACTGAAGCTGATAATCTAGCTTTAAAGGGAGCAGCTATGGCTTTCTCTAAAAAAGGTAAACATATAATAACTTCTCAAATAGAACACCATGCTGTTTTAAAAAGCTGTGAATACTTAAAAAAGCATCTGGGGTTTGAAATAACTTACCTTGGTGTGGATCAGAATGGTTTTGTTGATCCAGCAGAATTGAAGGAAGCAGTCCGTGAGGATACTGTTTTGATTTCAATTATGCTGGCAAATAACGAGATAGGAACTATTCAACCGATTAAAGAGCTGGCTTCTGTTGCTAGAGAGAATAATATTTTATTTCATACAGATGCAGTTCAGGCAGCAGGACAATTAAAAATTGATGTTAATGATCTAGGGGTTGATCTGCTTTCGGTTTCAGCACATAAATTTAATGGGCCAAAGGGTATAGGGGCTCTTTTTGTACGTAAGGGAGTAGAATTAATTCCTCAGCTTTCTGGAGGCAGTCAGGAAAGAAAAAGAAGGGCTGGTACAGCTAATCCAGCCGCTGCAGTTGGGATGGCCAGAGCAGCAGAAATAGCATTAAAAAATTTAAAAAAGAAAAGTAGTAAATTAAATAAATTGCGAGAATATTTTATTTCTCAGCTTTTTTCCACTTTTGATAATTTAAAACTTAACGGACCTGATTCAGAAAAGCGTTTACCTGCCAATATTAATATCATTAAAGTAAGAATAAACTAATTTATAAGGGTGTAAGTAATGAAAAAAGTTATGATTGCAATGAGTGGTGGTGTCGACAGTTCAGTAGCTGCTGCTCTTTTAAAAGAAGAAGGATATGAAGTAATCGGAGGAACAATGCATATTTTTCCTGATTATGAAGAAGCAACAGACAGGGAAGATCACTGCTGTTCTTATTCAGCTGTAAGGGATGCAAAAAGAGTTGCTCAAAAATTAGACATTCCTCATTTTGTATTTAACCTGCAGGAGGAATTTCAGGATAAGGTTATTGATTATTTTGTGGATGAATACAGTAGAGGAAGAACTCCAAATCCCTGTGTAATGTGCAATAAGGAAATAAAATTTGAAGCTTTACACAGAAAAGCAATAGAAATTGGCTGTGATTATATTGCCAGCGGCCATTATGCAAAAATTGAAAAAGAAAATGGACGTTATATTTTAAAAAAGGGTCTGGATGAAAACAAAGATCAGAGTTATATGCTTTATGTGCTGAATCAGAAGCAATTAAGTCAAACCCTCTTTCCTTTAAGTGAATATACAAAAGATGAAATTCGTACAAAAGCTAAAGAGTTAGGTTTTGAAATTCATAATAAGGCAGAAAGTCAGGAGATTTGTTTTGTTCCTGATGATGATTATGTCAGATTTCTAGATACCAATTATCCTGAGATCTCAAAAGATGGACCTATTTTAGATAGTGAAGGCAATCAAGTTGGAACTCATCATGGTTTGTCTCATTATACAATTGGTCAGCGTAGAGGTTTGGGAATTTCTATGGGTTATCCAATTTATGTAACAGAACTTGACTATGAAAACAATGCTGTGATTGTTGGTAAGGATGACGCTGTATTTAGTGATGGTTTAATTGCAGAAGATATTAATTTTATTCCTTTTGCAGATATTGATGGTCGAATGGAGGTTGAAGCTCAAATTAGATATAACAGCTATCCTGTTAAAGCTTATATTGAAAAAACAGCCGAAAATGAATTAAAGGTTGAATTTGAAGAAGCTCAAAGAGCTGTTACACCAGGCCAATCAGTTGTTTTTTATCTAGATGATCTAGTCCTGGGTGGAGGAATTATCAAAAAAAGTTTTAAAATCTCTTGACAAAGCCAAAAAGCCCTGATATGATAATAAGCGTCGCACAGAAAGTAGAACAAAAACTTTCGAGAGTCATTAGGGCTTTTAAACTTTTTATT
>QBLP01000433.1 GCA_003070825.1 Halanaerobium sp.
GTTTCCTGAACTTCTAATATCTGTTCAGCATTTAATATAAATTTTTCCCCACTTGTCCTGGTCAATTTAATCATCATACACTTCCTTATTTAACATTCTTATTATTTCTCAGGCTGAAACAAAAAAAGATTTCAGCCTGAAAGTTTAATTTAAATTATCTTTTTAAATTAACTAATTCCTGCAGCATTTCATCTGAGGTTGTAATTAATTTTGAACTTGCCTGAAAACCTCTTTGAGCAGTGATCATATTTGTAAACTCCTGTGATAGGTTGGCATTAGACATTTCTAAGGTTGCTGGTGCTAAAGAACCAGCACCACCTTCCATAGGCATCCCAACATTTGCTACACCTGAGTTTGGAGATTCAACAAATAACCCATCTTTTCTAGTCAACCCCGATGGGTTTTCAAATTGTGCTAATGCAATACGGTCAACTACCTGAGTCAAGCCATTATCGTAAGAACCAATTACATCACCATTTTCAGCAAAAGAAAAGGATTCTAAGCTTCCCATAGCTACACCATCCATTTCACCAAACTTAATATCTGAACCTCCACCCAATTGAGTTAATTTTGTAAAATCCAAATTGATTGTAGCTGGTGCAGCACCATCTATTGAAGCGATAGATAAGCCTACTTCAGAACCACTATCTAATGCTCCATCTTGATAAAATGAAATAGTATGATCTCCAGTTGGTGATGTACCAACTAAAGTCTTATCTCCATCAATTTTTATACTATCTTCAACTACAGTCCACTGATTATCAGTAGTGCTTTTTTTAAATGCTATTTCTAAAGTATGAGAAACACCTTTAGAATCAATATAGTCTGAGCTGATTGTTTTAGTTTTACCATCCTCAGTCTCACTACTTAAATTACCTTCAATATCCATATAAGTTGTTGGTTCTGGTAATATAGTTTTATCTAACTGAATTTCACCACTCTCTCCCAGTACTTTTAAACCTGAAATACCAGAATATAAGTTACCCTGAGCATCAAAATTAAAATTACCTGCTCTAGTGTAATACTTTTGATCTCCATCCTGTAAAACAAAAAATCCATCCCCCTGGATTGCAACATCAGAGGTTTTCCCAGTTGACTGCAGATTTCCGGAAGACATATCATTATCTATACTTCCTAATCCCACACCAAGTCCTATCTGCTGTGGATTTGTTCCCGCTCTATTTTCAGAAGGTCTTGAAGCCCCTTTCAAAGTCTGACTTAACATTTCCTTAAAAGTAACACGACTGCTTTTAAAACCAATTGTATTTACATTTGCAATATTATTACC
>QBLP01000434.1 GCA_003070825.1 Halanaerobium sp.
AGATGTGTATAAGAGACAGATTATAGACCTCAGAAAAATCCCTTTCTGAATAACTATTATAAATATATTCTGTAAAAGCCTGCGGATTTTCGAATCCCTCAGCCTGAACTACTGGATTTATTAAAATAATAATAGAAATAACTGCTAACAAAAAATTATTTTTATTCAACAAGAGAATCAGCCTTTCTAGTATAAATAAGGATTATTAAATAAAAAATCAATGCAAATAAAATTAAAACTGCTAACTCTAAAGACAGATTTCTATTGCCTCCCTCATAAACCAGAACTTTATCTAAAGCCTGATATAAATAATGAGTTGGAAAAAATAATGCTAATCTCTGTGTTAAGGGAGAAACATCAGCAACAAGAGCAGGAAAAATAATTGGAAAATAGATAACTGTCGAAATTGACCTCGAAGAAGACTGTGATTTACTGAAAAGACTAATAATTAATCCCAGACCACTAAAAACAAATGAAGCAGCTGAAATAATAATAAAGGCAGATAATAATCTATTAAACCCAATTACTAAAACTCCATTTAAAGCTCCCATCAAAGTGGAAGTTATTAAAACTAAAATCCAGGCGAATAAACTTTTGGCTATTATCACCTGGTAAATATTTGCTTTTGTGACCAGTAAAGCGGCCAGAGTTTTATTATCCTTTTCTTCCGATAAAGAAGCAGATATTAACATTAAACCAATCATTGTAATTGTAACTGTTAACCAGACTGGTAAAATTGAACTGCTAACTTTTACTTCTGAAGCAGAATTAAAGTTAAATTGGGGACCACTATTTAGATTATGATAACTTGATAATAACTGAGAAATATTTTCTTTCAAAATAAAAAAATTAATTGTATCTCTACTATCTAAATATATCTGATAACGGTCTTCAATATTTTCTGGATCAGGATCATAATTTATAGCTGCATCAATAGATCCTGCCGCTGTAGCCTCTTTACCAGCCTTAATATTGGGATATTTTTCAATTTTAAAGTTTTTAAAATTACTGTTAATAAATGATACCAGTTCTTCGCTTTCAGGTCCACTTACTGCAAGTTCGAAATTTCGCACCAACTGCTGAGAACTAACAAGAGAAAACATCAGTGATGCAAAAAGAGGTAGCATGATAATCATTAAAGCAGTTCTATTTTTCAGTGATTCTTTTATATCTTTCTTAATTAGTAAAAATATAATCTTGATATCTTCTTTAAAATTAGGCATTATTACTCCTCTACTA
>QBLP01000435.1 GCA_003070825.1 Halanaerobium sp.
TATTTTATTATTAATTTGATTGCTTACTTCTTCTATTCTTCTTTGTTTTTGCTGATTAGCTTCTTGTTCGGCTTTTTGCTTTAATTCTTCTAATTGTCTAAGTGCTTTTGAAAGCTCGTTCATTTCATACCTTCTATTTTGAGCATTATTTTGACGATAATCACCTGTTGAAGATAAAATAGCACCTGTAGCAATAGCACCTAATCCAGCGTTAGCAACTAAAGAAGTGAATTCGTCTGCATTAAATTGTTTTCCTTTAATTATTACATCAGAAATATAGTTTGTTGCTTCTGTACCTATTTCCTCGCCAGCTTCTGATAATCCACCTTTAGCACCTGATTTAAGCCAGTTTGCAAGACCCCACTCTATACCTTTTTGCATTTGGTCGCCAGCTATTTTATTAGTTCTCACAATATCATCTATCATAGGGAGTGTTACTAAACTTTCCCAAATCACTTCGGAAGTACCTTTTACACCTGCTGATAGTAACTCTTGTTGGTCTGATAGTTCAGGATCACCTTCTGTTTCTCTATATTCGCCACCAGCAGCTGATAATCCAATAACTGCTTTGGGTAGGGCTTGCGATAGTACATTAGAAGTACCTAACATACTACCTGCTGTGCTTGTAGCACCTAAACCCTGTGCTGCTGTACCTGCAAAACCGCCCATCATAGCAAGTAATATATTAGGAGCAGTCTGTGCTGTTACGCTAACTAGCTGCTTGCCAAAGTCCATAAATCTGCCTTCTTTTAGACTTTCTATCATATTATTACCCAACTGCTTACTTTCCATACTCTTGCTATCAAAAATGGTTTCTGCAGCTTGATTAGAAGCGTCAGAATAGCTGTCTAACCCTTCTTCTATAAGATTAAACCCTGGTATCTTAAAAGCGTCGCTGCTGTCAACTTTCATTTGTTCATTACCTGTTAATTCTGCAAAAGCATTTTGAGGTTGTGCTGCAGCTGAATAAACGAATTTACCCAGCCATCTAGCACCATTTGCTATATTACCAAATAATCTAGCTGATCCTCCTGCGAAATCTTTGGCAGTATCAGTAAATATGTTGCCGTCATTATACTGCGGCTGAGGTTGATTAACTGGCTGGCTGATATTTTGTTCTGTATTCATCTGCATATCAGGAAAAGGTATAGCTTTTACATTTATTTTATTGTTGTTTTCTTTTTCCATTCCAGGAAAAGGTACAGCTTTAGCCATTTAATTCACCCCGTTTAAATAATCTATTACATCATCTATAGCAATATTGTTAGTAGTTTCAAAC
>QBLP01000436.1 GCA_003070825.1 Halanaerobium sp.
GATCAGTTAAGAGAAAGATATTTAAATTCAAATTTAAGTGAGAAGAGGAAAATCTTAAGCGAGCTTTCCAGTCGGGAGCTTAATAATATTAAAGTAGGAGATAAACCTATTTTGATTGAAGAGCTGGAATGGTATTTCAGCACTGAAGAGTTGGCTGAGATGATTTATGAGTTAAAAGATGCACCGGAAATAAAGATAAATCCGGGGCTGGTTGATCAGAAAAATTATTATTTAGCAGGATATAAAGGTGGCTCAGAGCCGGGAGTTCTGCAGTTTACACATCTGCTTCAGAAAAGAGAAGAATCAGATATTTATGCTATTTCGGTAACAATTAATAACAGAGAGCAAGCAGTTGATGGACAGAAAGCAGCTCAATTAACCTCCAGGTTGATTTCGGCAGTAGTTGGACCTTAAAGTAGAATTATTTTAATAAAGGGGCAGAAAAGATGAAGAAAAAAGTTATTCTGGTTCACGGTTATTTTAAAACTGAAAAAGATATGTTTGTTTTAAAAACTGAATTAGAGAAAAGGAGTTTTGAAGTAGTTATAATCAATCTGCCTCTAACATTTAAAAAATTAAAATCAGTCCTGCCTTTTTTCAAAAGAGAAGTAGAAAAAATCATTGCAGAATCTGAAGCAGAAGCAAAAATAAATTTTGTCGGTCACAGTACCGGAGGACTTTTAATTAGAAGATTTTTAGCAGTCACTGAAGATAAAGATATTCATTTTCAGGAAGAAACTGCTGATCTTGTGACTGAGTTCCTTGAATCTGGGAGCTTTAATGGAGGCGATAAAAATGGAGTCTAAGATTGCTGAACTAAAAAAGGGAAAGATGGAATATACTCTGCGGGGAGAAGGACCTGTGATTTCAAATCTGCACGGCGGTCACTCTAACTGTCAGGAGAGTTTTGGTTATCAGCCGCTCTTAAATTCCGGTTACAGTATTTTAACCCCTTCCCGTCCGGGCTATAGCAGAACAGATGTTGAAGCAGGCAGGACTGCAGCTGAAACAGCAGCTTCTCTAGTTGAACTTTTAGATTACTTAAAAATAGGTGAAGTTTATCTGATTGGTGTTTCTGCAGGAGGACCAACTGCAATTTATCTGACCGCTAATTATCCGGCAAGGGTTAAAAAATTAGTTTTAGAATCAGCCGCTTCCAAAGCCTGGCTGACAAAAAATGATCTGGAGCATCAGACAGAAAAGGAAGTACTGCAGAAAATAGAAGTCCCTACTTTAGTTATGCACAGTAAATATGATAAGTCAGTTTCTTTTGAAC
>QBLP01000437.1 GCA_003070825.1 Halanaerobium sp.
GATCAATAATAATTATGTAAATAATTTGAGACGAAATTTAAAGGAAAAGATTGATCAAGAAACCCCTTTATCTGAAGATCAAATTTATAATGAAATGAGCAGGTTAAATAATGAATTAGTAAATCTTCAGCGTAAACTAAACAAACAAAATCTGCTTTTAAAAGCAGAAAAAGAAAAATATCGAGTTACACTTGCGAGCATAGCAGAGGGAGTCATAACTGCTGATCAGGATGATCTTATTGTTTATTTAAATTCGAAAGCTGAAGATATGCTTGGCTGGACACTTTCCCAAGCAAAAGGAAAAGAGTGTACAGATATTTTTAAGATATTTATTGAAGAAAATAATGAACAGGATTTAGATATAACTGCAGATGAGGATAAAAAATCAGAAGAAATAGAGATTTCACTTTCTGAGCTGCTATTTAAAAATGGAGAGATTAATAACCAGGAAGCAGTATTAACTCCTAGGAATAATAATAGTTTTCCAATTGAATTTTCAGCTGCCTCAGTAGCTGAAAATCAGGGAAAAGTTATAATTTTTAGAGATATCAGTGAAAGAAAAGATATGGAAGCCAGATTAAGAAAATACGCTGCAACTGATCTTTTAACAGAGGTTTTAAATAGAAGAGCTGGACTTGACTTTTTAGCAGAAGAAATGGACAAGGCTGAAGAAAATCAGGACAGTCTTTCTATTATTTTTATTGATGTTAATGATCTTAAGCTGGTTAATGATAATTTTGGTCATCAGGAAGGGGATGAACTGCTGCAAAAAATTAGCGATATTTTACAGCACTCTCTTCGGAGAAATGATAGAGTAGTCAGACTGGGTGGAGATGAATTTTTACTTGTTTTACCTCATAGTAATCAAATAGAGGCTGAAAAGATTTGGCTGCGAATTAGAAAAGAATTTAGGCGAGCTACAGAAGCTAATAAAAAAGACTATAAAATTTCCGCCAGTCATGGAGCAGCTGAATACAGTCCTGATTATCAAAAAGATTTAGAACAACTGATAAATGAAGCTGATAATGCTATGTATAAGGAAAAGCAAAAGATTAAATCAGCTGAAAACATACGATAAATAGATAAACTTAAATTAAAAGGAGGAAAGATAATGCAGGAAATTGGTCTGGGAACAATGCTCTTAAATAATAGTATTGAAAATTACCTTCTGGCTTTATTATTCTTATCTGCAGTTTATTTTATAATAAGAATATTTGATAAAGTATTACTGGGGAAACTGGATTTGTTTGTAGAAAAGTTTTCTCCCTCTTTTT
>QBLP01000080.1 GCA_003070825.1 Halanaerobium sp.
ATATATAGCTTCTAATGAATTGAGGACTTTTTATCAAAATCTTTTTGCTGAATACAATGTTGACACTGTTTTTTCTTCGAATATAGAATTATATCATCATGAAAATATTAAAGGAATTAATTATTATATCACCGGTGGTGCAGGTGGTGAATTGATTTTTGATAATGAAAAGAGTTTTTACCATTATCTTTTTGTTAATGTTTCAGAAAGTGGGATTGAAATTAGTGTTGAGCGTTTAGAAAATAATCCCAGTACTTTTTCGAAAATTATGGTTAATATTTGGGTAGCTTTACAGTCGTTTTTCTATGCAAATTATATTAATATTTTACTGGTATTGTTTATCGGTTTAACTATATTTTTTATTCTGCATCGTGAAATTAATAAAGAGGTAGATTATTACCGGGATTTTGCTTATGCTGATAATGAAATTAAAGATCAGAAACTAAAAATTGCTATGTTTACCAACAACTATTTCCCTGTTATTGGTGGGGTTCCAATATCAATTCAGCGTCTAGCTAAGGCACTGCGGAAGAGAGGACACCAGGTAAAAATTTTTGCTCCAGATTATAAAGAAGAAACTGAGGATGAATCAAATATTATTCGCTGTAATTCACTTTATCATTATGAAGAAGCAGGACTGGAATTTCCTGTAACCAATATTTATTCTCCGAAGATCAAAAAAGACTTTAAGAATGGAGATTTTGACTTAGTTCATTCTCATCACCCATTTTGGCTGGGAAATAAGGGCCGAAAGCTGGCTGAGAAATTTAATCTGCCGCTTGCTTTTACCTATCACACACGTCTGGAGAAATATTCTCACTATGTACCCAATATCTTATTTATGCGTAAATTTTTTAAAAACAGGCTCTCACACTTTTTAATTAGAAACTTTGCTAATAATACTGATGCGGTATTTGCTCCCACGGAATCAACAAAAGAGTATCTGCGCAATGTCGGAGTTAGCAGATTTATTAAGGTAATGCCGACAGGGATTGATTTTGACTATTATGACTGTCAGCAGGAGGAAATTGATGCCCTGAGAGACAAACTAATCGGAGATGCTGAGCACCTGTTAATTTCAGTTTCCAGGCTTTCTCAGGAAAAAAATCTATTTTTCCTTTTAGAAGGAATAAAAAAGTTAAGGGAAAATACTGAGCTCAACTTTAAATTGATTATTATCGGCAGCGGTTCTGAAAAGAAAAATGTGGAAGAATTCATTAAAAATAACAGCCTTGAAAAGGAGATAGAACTGATTGGTGCTGTAGACTTTAGAGAAATGGCCAAATATTATCTGGCTGCAGATCTCTTTGTTTTTGCCTCAACAACTGAAACCCAGGGGATGGTTTTACTGGAAGCAATGGCCGGCTATAACCCTGTAGTTGCGGTTAAATCAAGTGGAATTGATGATGTTATAGAAAATGGATATAATGGTTTTAAAACTGAAGAGGATACAGAAAAGTGGAGTAAACAGATTGAAGAACTATTAACAAATACTGATGATTTTGAAGAAATTGCGCAAAATGCCAGAAAAATGGCTGAGTCATATTCAATTGAACAGATGGCAGAATCGGCAGAAGAACTTTATTACAAAATAATGCAGCTTAAAAAATACCAGTAATCAAACTTCCATGTCCAGGTACCTGGTACCACCCGCTTTATGTCGTTTCATGTCGAAAAAATTAAATGGAGGCAGAATAATGCTGATTGAATTTTTTAAAGAGCGAGAAATTTTTCATTTGCAAAATGAAGAAATAAGTTATGTGATAAAAATATTAAAAAATGACCAGCTAGGTCATCTCTACTGGGGTAAAAAAATTAAAAAAGCTGAAAGGTTGGATCGCTATGATATCTCTCAGCACCGGCCCTATGAGGCCTATGCTCTTAAAGACGATACAGGCTTTATCTTAGAAAATATAGCCCGCGAATATCCTTCTTTCGGCCAGTCTGATTTTAGGGAGCCCGCCTATCAGGTTGAAGCAGAAAACGGCTCAATTATCAGTGACCTAAAATATCAGGATCATCAAATTTACAGTGGCAAAAAAGAACTAGCCGGTCTGCCCTCAACTTATGTTGAAAAAGAATCTGAAGCAGAAACTCTGGAGATAAGCCTCTATGATGAGGTAACTGAGCTGGAGGTAGTTTTAAGCTATACAATTTTTAAGGATTATCCGATACTTACCCGCTCAGCTAATTTTAAAAATCAGGGTGATGAGAAGCTGAATCTCAATAGAGCACTTTCAATGAGTGTTGATTTTGATAATAAAGACTTAGAGCTGCTGCAGCTTTCGGGAGCCTGGGGCAGAGAAAGAGATATTATCCGCCGCCCACTGGAGCAGGGAATAACCAAAATTGACAGCAAACGAGGTGGCAGCAGCCACCAGCAGAATCCTTTTGTGGCTTTAGTTGAGCCGGAGACTGATGAGTACAGAGGAGAGGCCTATGGTTTCAGTCTTGTTTACTCAGCTAATTTTATCGCCCAGGCAGAGTGCAATCACTATGGTAAGACAAGATTAACAATGGGTATTAATCCTTTTACCTTTAACTGGCTTTTGGAAGGTGGAGAGAGCTTCCAGACACCAGAAGTTGTAATGAATTATTCTGATCAGGGTTTAAATAAGATGTCTCAAAACTTTCATCAGTTATACAGAAGTCGACTGGTTAGAGGTAAACATAGAGACCAGCAGCGGCCGGTTTTGATCAACAACTGGGAAGGTACCTATTTTGATTTTGATACAGATAAGATATTAGAGATGGCAGCAGCTGCTGCAGAAGTAGATATCGAATTATTTGTGCTTGATGACGGCTGGTTTGGAGAGAGAAATGATGACACTTCTTCTTTAGGGGACTGGTATGTAAATCAAGAAAAGCTGCCGGGCGGTTTAGAATATTTAGCTCATGAAATTAATAAATTGGGGATGGATTTTGGCCTCTGGTTTGAGCCGGAAATGGTTTCTCCAGACAGTGATTTATACCGTGAACATCCAGAATGGGCCATCCAGGTCCCAGAAAGAAAGTCCTCAGAATCCAGGCAGCAGTTAATTTTAGATTTAAGCCGCAGTGATGTTCAGAATTATATTATTGAGCGGGTTTCTGCGATTTTAGAGAAAGCAGATATTGCCTATGTTAAGTGGGATATGAATAGACCGATGACTGAATATGGTTCTTTAGAGCTGGAGGCTGAACATCAGAGTGAGTTAAACCACCGCTATATTTTGGGTCTTTACAGAGTTTTAGAAGAGATTACTTCCAGATTCCCGGAAGTATTGTTTGAAAGCTGTGCCGGTGGTGGCGGCCGCTTTGATCCGGGAATGCTCCATTATATGCCGCAGACCTGGACCAGTGATGATACTGATGCTGTAGAAAGATTAAAGATTCAGTATGGAACTTCATTAGTTTATCCTTCATCTTCGATGGGTGCTCATGTATCTGCTGTTCCAAACCACCAGGTAGAGCGCAGTACTTCACTTAAAATGCGCTATGATGTGGCAAGTTTCGGCAACCTGGGCTATGAACTTGATATTACAGAATTAAATGAAAAAGAAATGGAAGCTGTCAAAAAACAGGTTAATAACTATAAAGAGATTAGAGAGCTGGTGCAGTTTGGTGATTTCTACCGACTGCGGAGTCCCTTTGCAGATAACTTTACTGCTTGGTCTTATCTCAGTCAGGACAGAGAAGAAGTTCTGGCAGGATTTTATCAGGTGCTGGCGAGCCCTAATCCGAAAGAAGAGACTTTAAAACTGAAAGGCTTGGACCCTGAGAGTGATTATAAGGAGCTAAATAGTGGAGAAATTTATGGTGGGGATGAACTGATGAATTATGGCATTAAAGTTCCCTATCTAAAAGAAGATTTTTCTTCCAGAGTCTGGAGATTTAAGGCTGTTTAAGAAGGTTTAATTATTTTATTCAGCAGATTTAACTAACATAAAAGCTAAAGATACTAAAATATATAAATTAGAAGAATAATAATGAATAAAAAAAAGATAATTATAATATTATTTCTCATTCTGTCACTTAGCTTTGTTTTAACAGGATGTTCTGCTATTGGTGAGTTGAAAACTGAGACTATAGTAGGTAATTATTTAGAGAGTGAAGATGGGCCGGAAAGTGTTGTTAAACAGTCATTAAATCAGTTATTTGCAAAATATTCTTCTGAAGGAAGATTAAATGATTATGAATGGACTCAAAACATTAATTTAAAAGATTTGGAAATTATGGAGCCAGTGGCTGACCAGGGTACCGGAATTTTAACTGCTGGTAGAATTAGACTAATTTTTGATTATACAATTAATGGTGATCCTCAAAATAGTGATTTAAAACCTATTAACAAAGGTGGTACTTTAACCTATGAGATAGATAGTTTAACTTATGATAATAAAAAAGAAGAATTGGTCAGTATGACTGAAACCCCGAATGAAGTTTCAGATGCTAATTCCGAATCGCCAGTTATTTCTGGGATTAAAACAGAAAATAGTAAGGATGACGGTAATGGATTTAGTTTGACTGCAAACCTTGATACTAAAAATGTAGCAGAAACTGTAGGAATAATTTCTCTGGGTAAAAGATACTTTTCAGGTTCAACTGATAGAGTTTTAGATATTACTAATAACCAACTAAGTCTAGTTACACAGGTAACTTTAGCTGAGACTGATTTTGCTTCAATTATGGTAATTAATTATGATGAATTAACAAGTACTGATTCAGGTCAAACCGGACTGGCAGCTGCTCTAATTGCTGTTCCTTAAAAAACTTCAAAAACTAAAGACAAAAAAAGGTACCGGGAGCGATCTGCTCTCAGTACCTTTTTGTTATATAATCTATTTTTTTATCGTTTTACTTAGCTCTTGCAGCTTCAATGTTAACTTTAGTTCCTTTAATGTAGTTGTCCTTCATGATCTGTAATACTTCATGACCTTTTTCTCTGGGAACTTCCACAAAGGTAAAGTTATCATAGATATCAATTGCTCCAATTAAGCCGCCGGGCATTCCTGTTTCACCAGCAATAGCTCCAACAATGTGGCGGGGAGAAACCCTATCTTTTTTACCAATATTGATAAATAATCTAACCATTCCTGGCTCAGCTCCAGTATCACCAAAGCTCTGACCTGAGTTTTCAGCCTGATTATCATCATTATCTTCTCTTTCCATTGACTTTTTCATTAAAGCAGCTGCAATTTCAAGGGCAGAATACTGCTCATCAACTAAGTCTTCAATTAACTCAATATATTTTCCTAAATCAGCAGAATCCATATAACTGCTCAGTTCATCATTAAACTGCTCAAATTGTGCCGCTTCAATATCAGACTGAGAAGGAATCTCTGATCTTTTTATTTTTGATTTTGTATATTTTTGAATATCCCTCAACTTATAGATATCCTTACCAACTACAAAACTGTGAGCTTCACCACTTTTCCCTGCTCTACCTGTACGACCAATTCTGTGTACATAATAGTCAGTATCCTGTGGTAGATCATAGTTAAATACTGCTTCTACATCATCTACATCAATACCGCGGGCTGCTACATCTGTAGCTACAAGTACTTCGATAATTCCATTTCTGAATTTACCCATTACCCGATCACGCTGATTCTGGTTTAAACCACCGTGGATAGCATCAGATAAATAACCGCGAGCCTGCAGTTTAATATTCAGCTCGTCAACCATTTTTCTGGTGTTACAGAAAACAATAGCCAGTTCCGGACTGCTTAAGTCAAGAATTCTGGTTAAAGCTTTAAGTTTATCGTGTCTTCTAATCTCATAGTAGTACTGATCAATAGAAGGAACGGTTAATTTTTCGTGAGCCACTCTTAAAAACTCTGAGTTTTTCTGATACTTTTTACTCAATCTTTTAATTGATTTGGGAATAGTAGCAGAAAAGAAGAGAGTCTGTCTGTCATCTGGAATATCTCTTAAAACAGTTTCAATATCATCAATAAAGCCCATATCGAGCATTACATCAGCTTCATCAAGGACAAAATAATCTATATTGTCAAGTTTTAAAGTTCCACGACGAATATGGTCCATTACTCTACCTGGAGTACCAATAACAATCTGTACACCTTTATTAAGAGCTTTGATCTGGCGTCCGATTGACTGTCCACCATAAACCGGGAGAGTATAAATTCTTCTCTTATATTTTGCCAGTCTTTTTAATTCTTCTGATACCTGAATAGCAAGTTCTCTGGTCGGACAGAGGATAATTGCCTGAGGATTTTTGTTTTCAGCATCCATTTCTTCTAAAAGAGGGATACCAAAGGCTGCTGTTTTACCGGTTCCTGTCTGGGCCTGACCTACAATGTCTTTACCATTAAGTACAGCCGGAATAGCATTTGTCTGAATCGGGGTAGTTTCCTCAAAACCCATTTCTTCAACTGCCTTTAAAATCTCATCTGATACGTTTAATTCATTAAATTTAATCTTTTGCAAATTTACTTCCACTTCCTTTTTTAATTATATTCTTATACTAAATCTACCAACCACACAAATTTCTTAACAAATAATACTGCATCCGGTTGATAAATCTATACTTATATAAGTAGACGCTAAAAAACCCCGACTACATTTATATAGTCAGGGCTTAGTTGCTATATTATCTATTAAGTTATAAAACACTAATTTTTTTAGTCAGCTCTTTTAGTATAACCCAGCCTAGAGCTAAAGTCAAATCTTTTTGAACCAGGTCCAAAGCGCCCGATTTGGACCTGGTTCAAAAGAAATAATTCACATATTAATTAAATTTTTAGGCAGGAATATTTAAAGTTTAGAATAATTATAATAATAAATAAAGAACTAAATAGGAGGATTTTTATGGCACTTTTAGAATTAAATTTATTTAGTGATAGTATAGGTATGGCTTCTCCAGTTAATATTATTTTACCTGAGAAGTACAAAAAAGTAGGTAAATCTGAAAGAGATGTTATCCGAGAATTTGAAGATGAATATCCTGTATTATATCTGCTGCATGGCTTATCTGATGACCACAGCTCCTGGATGCGGCGGAGTTCAATAGAAAGATATGCAGAAGATGCTGGACTGGCTGTGATTATGCCTAATGTTCACCGTAGTTTTTATACTGATATGGCAATGGGACAGAATTATTTTACTTACCTCAGTCAGGAGCTGCCTCAGAAATTGGGAAAAATACTGCCGCTCAGCAATAAAAGAGAAGATACATTTGTTGCCGGACTTTCAATGGGAGGCTATGGTGCTTTTAAACTCGCCTTAAATCAGCCGGAGCGTTTTACCGCTGCTGCCAGTTTATCAGGAGCCGTAAATATGGCCGAACATGTTACAAATAAAAATGAAGCAGGAGAACTCTATGGGGAATTTAAATGGATTTTTGGAGATTTAGAGAAAGTAAAGAATTCAAATAATGATTTATTTTATTTACTTAAAAGGTTAAAAGGCCGCCAGGCTGAAATTCCAAAATTATATCAGTGCTGTGGGACTGAAGACTTTTTATATCAGGATAATCAAAAATTTAAAAAATTCTGCAGCAAAAATAGTATTAAATTAAAATATGAAGAAGAAAATGCTGCCCATGAGTGGTGGTAC
>QBLP01000438.1 GCA_003070825.1 Halanaerobium sp.
GATTAACAGTCTGTGTAAAAAACAAGGAGGAATAATTTATGAAAAAAATTGTTGCTGTAACTTCCTGTCCAACTGGAATCGCTCATACTTATATGGCTTCAGAGTCGTTAGAAGAAGCGGCTAAAAAAATGGATTTAGAAATGAAGGTAGAAACCCAGGGTTCAGTAGGAGTAGAAAATGAATTAAATGATCAGGATATCAAGGATGCAGATGCAGTAATTATTGCAGCTGATACAACTGTCAGCAAAGATCGTTTTACTGGTAAATATATTGTAGAAGTTGCTGTTGCTGATGCAATTGATGATGCAGAGGCATTAATCAATCAGGCTCTTAAAGGTGCTGAAGAGGGAAAAGAAACTGAAGTAGACTCAAACTTATATTCTCAGGTTAGTGATGAAAAATCAAAACGTAAAGAAAAAAGACAGGGTCCATATAAGCATTTAATGACTGGTGTGTCCTTTATGCTTCCCTTTGTTGTAGCTGGTGGTTTATCTATTGCTCTTTCTTTTGTCTTTGGAATTAATGCAGCTGAACAAGAAGGTTCTCTTGCCGCTGCTTTAATGCAGATTGGTGGAAGTTCAGCCTTTGCTCTGATGGTTCCAATTTTAGCTGGTTATATTGCTTTCTCTATTGCTGATCGTCCTGGTATTGCTCCTGGTATGATTGGTGGTATGCTGGCAAGCAGTATTGGAGCTGGATTTTTAGGTGGTATTATTGCAGGTTTCTTAGCCGGTTATATTACTCAGTGGTTAAAAGAACATATAAAGCTGCCGAAAAATCTGCAGGGGCTAATGCCTGTCTTAGTTTTACCTTTTCTCTCCAGTTTGATTATTGGTCTTTTAATGATTTATTTAATTGGACCTCCAGTAAAAGGAATAATGAGTGGTTTAGAAGCATGGCTGCAGGGAATGACTGATGCCAATGCAGTATTCTTAGGACTTATTTTAGGTGCAATGATGGCTTTTGATATGGGTGGACCTGTAAATAAAGCTGCCTATACTTTTGGAGTTGGACTTTTAGGTTCAAAAATTTATGGACCGATGGCAGCAATTATGGCTGCTGGAATGACTCCTCCTTTAGGTTTAGCTTTAGCAACAACATTATTTAAGAATAGATTTACTCGTCAGGAAATTGAAGCAGGAAAACCAGCCTGGTTTATGGGAATATCCTTTATTACAGAGGGAGCTATTCCTTTTGCTGCAGCTGATCCAATTAGAGTAATTCCATCGATTATGACAGGTTCTGCTGTAACAGGTGCTCTATCAATGTT
>QBLP01000439.1 GCA_003070825.1 Halanaerobium sp.
CTATCACTGCGATTCAGGCTCAAAATCATTAATTTCAATTTGTTTTGTTGTTAGTACAATTAAATTAACATAAAATCATAAGGAGGAATAAAATGTTATTTACAGAAAAAGAGTATGAACAGCGGGTCAAAAAGACTAAAAAAAGAATGGAAGAAGCAGGTATTGAAGTTTTAATTGCTACTCATCCAGCAAACATGAATTATCTTACAGGATATGATGGCTGGTCATTTTATGTTCACCAG
Source organism: Halanaerobium sp. (assembly GCA_003070825.1). Lineage (GTDB taxonomy): Bacteria > Bacillota > Halanaerobiia > Halanaerobiales > Halanaerobiaceae > Halanaerobium. The sequence continues at coordinate 243 of QBLP01000439.1, forward strand.
TGTGTAATTGTTTCCCTAGATCAGGATGAGCCAGTATGGATTGGTAGAAATATGGATGGAAACGCTGCAAAAGTAACAACTTTCTTGAGTGAAGAGAATATTAGAAGTTATGCTGACGACTATGTTCATTCTCCAGTTGGCAAACATCCAATAGATTTTGTTGTAGATGTTATTAAAGATAAAGGCTGGGAAGACAAGGTTTTTGGTGTAGAAATGGATCAGTTCTATTTCACTCACAAAACATATCAAATTTTAAATGACAGTTTACCTAATGCTAGATTTAAGGATGCAACTTTTTTAGTAGCTAAAGTTAGAGCTATTAAATCAGCTCAGGAAATTGAATTCATGAAGAGAGCTGGTAAGATTGCAGAAAAGGTTATGAAAATAGGTATTGACTCTGTAAATGTAGGTGTTAGAGAATGTGATGCAGCTGCAGAAATTTCTCATGCCCAGATTAGTGGAACTGAAGAATTTGGTGGAGATTATCCAGCCATAGTACCTTTAATGCCAGCCGGTGATGGTATTGATGCCCCACACTTAACCTGGTCTGATAGAAGATATCAGGAGAATGAGCCAGTTATTTTAGAACTTTCAGGTTGTTATAATCGCTATCACGCTCCAATAGCTCGCACAGTATACTTAGGTGAAGCTCCACAAAGAATGCAGGAAATCACTGAACTAGTTATTGAAGGTTTAGAAGAAACTTTAGATTTCATTAAGCCTGGAGTAACATGTGAAGCTGTAGAAGAAAAATGGAGAAATTCTATTGCTAAGGGTGGCTTAGTAGATGCCTCTAGACTGGGCTATGCTTTTGGCCTTAACTATCCACCAGATTGGGGCGAGCAGGTTGCAAGTATGAGACCTAAAGATAAGACCGTTTTACAGGAAAATATGACTTTCCACTTGATTCCTATTATCTGGCAGGATGAAATTGGATTTGAAATGAGTTCAGCAATCAGAATTACTGAAAATGGTTGTGAAGAATTTTATGATTTTCCTAAAAAATTATATACTAAGTAAAAT
>QBLP01000081.1 GCA_003070825.1 Halanaerobium sp.
CTGATAGCCTGTTTTATTATTTAATTTTCCGGGAGGTAATATTGATGACAAATAAATTATTTGACTTAAATATTAAATTGAAAGGTGATTTAAAGGCACATGATCCGGCAATGGTAAAAGAAAATGATCAGTGGTATCTGGTCCATACCGGTAAAGGGATTGGGTTTAAATCTTCTAAAAACTTAAGTGAGTGGAGCAGTCAGAATTCAATTTTAAATGAACCACTCCCCTGGTGGGACAATTATGTAGAAAATTTTGACCGTGAAAATGATGCCTGGGCTCCGGATCTTGAATATTTTAATGGCAAATGGTGGCTTTATTATTCTGTTTCAGAATTTGGAACCAAAAATTCTTTGATTGGACTGCTTACTGCAGACAGCATAGAAGCTGCAGACTGGCAGGATGAGGGACTTGTAATAACTTCCACTCAGGACCAGGATTTTAACAGTATTGATCCTAATCTTTTTATAGATCCAGCGGGAAATTCTTGGCTTGTTTTTGGTTCCTGGTTTGATGGAATAAAGCTGACTAAGCTTAACCCGGAGACAATGAAGCCAGAGGGTAAGATTTATTCTTTAGCCCACAGGCTGGTAGGTAAAAGACCGGCAGGTATTGAAGCACCCACTTTGACCTATAAAGATGGTTATTATTATCTTTTTGCCTCAATTGATCACTGCTGTCGGGGAAATAAAAGTGATTATAAAATTGCTTATGGTAGAGCTGAAGCAGTAACCGGTCCCTATTATGACCAGAATGGGATTTCTCTAATGGAAAAAGGAGGCAGTATATTGGCTGCTGCTGATAAAGAGTTTACAGGCTATGGAGGTCAGGATATTTTCGAAAATAAATATTTAGTCCACCATGCCTATCATCGTCGCAGCGGGGAATATAGATTTTTTATTAAGGAACTTGATTGGGAAGATGGCTGGCCAAAAATAAAAAATTATGATTTAAAAATTAATTCATATTATAAACTTAGAAATTTAGAAAATCAGAAAACTGCAGCAGTAGAAGCTGCCAAAACTGAAGCCAGAGCCAGAATTATCTGTAATAACAATCAGAAAGCCCATACCAATCACTGGCTGATCTATCCAGTAGATGCTGATCATTACAGGATTCAAAACAAAAACAGTCTCCTATATTTAGAAGTTGGAGATGCTGACAAAGCTGATGGTGCTGATGTTCAGCAGTGGAGTAATACCCGCCATATCTGTCAGGAATGGGAACTGATTAATTTAAGAGATAATATCTATAAAATTATAAATCGAAATAGCAGAAAAGCTTTAACCAAATTGGAAGATGATTATTTAGTTCAAAAAGAGGATCAAGATTTAGACAGTCAGAAGTGGAAACATTCCAGTTTTAAGGTGGCCTGGAGGCTGTTTTGCTGATGAATATCACTGGAAAGATGGTGTTGGTCCCAGAGAAGAAAGAGCAACAATTGTTAATACTCACTGGGGTAATGTAACTGAAAACAACCACTTTGGAACTCATGAGTTTATGGAATTATGTGATCTCTTAGATGCTGAGCCATATATATCCGGTAATGTGGGCAGTGGTACGATCAGAGAAATGCAGGAGTGGGTAGATTATATTACTCATGATGGTGAATCTCCTATGTCAGACTGGAGAAAAGAAAACGGTCGGGAAGAACCCTGGTCTTTAAAATATTTTGGTGTTGGTAATGAAAACTGGGGCTGTGGTGGTAACATGAGGCCCGAATATTATGCAGATCAGTACCGAAATTACCAGACCTATGTCCGCAGCCACGGGGATAATGAAATTTTTAAGATTGCCTGTGGAGCCAATGTAGATGATTATAACTGGACCGAAGTTTTAATGAAAAATGCAGCCCGCCAGATGGACGGCTTAAGTCTTCATTATTATACAATTCCCGGTGATTTCTGGGAAGGAAAGGGTTCAGCAACTGATTTTAAAGAAGATGAATGGTTTATCACTTTAAAGAAAGCCCTTAAAATGGATGAACTGATTAAAAAACACGGTGCCATTATGGATCAGTATGACCCGGAAAAAAGAATTGCTATGATTGTCGATGAATGGGGCGCCTGGTATGATGTTGAGCCCGGTACTAATCCCGGCTTTTTATATCAGCAGAATACTCTGCGGGATGCGCTGATTGCTGGAGTAACTTTAAATATTTTTAACCAGCATGCTGACCGCGTTAAAATGGCCAATATTGCCCAGACTAACAATGTTCTGCAGGCAATGATTTTAACTGATGAGGAAGATATGATCTTAACTCCGAGCTACCACGTATTTAAAATGTATAAAGTTCATCAGGATGCCGATCTGCTGCACTTTGATCTGGAGAGTGAAAATTACAAATTTGAAGATCAGGAAATTCCAGCTCTAAATGCTTCTGCTTCTATTAATGAAGCGGGAGAAGTTAATGTTACTGTCTGTAATTTAGATCCCCATAAAGAGATCGAATTGGATACAAACTTATTTGCAGACAAACTGAACCTATCTCAGGTTAAGGCCCGAGTCTTAACTGCAGATAAATTAAATGCCCACAACAGCTTTGAAAATCCAGAAAATTTAAAGCCACAGAAATTAAAAGCAGTAGAACTAGCTGACAATCAGCTCAAGGCAAAACTACCGGCTGCTTCTGTAACTTTAATTACTTTAAACTAGGTGGGACTAAAAATGAATAATTATACTGAAAAAATTACAGAAGTAGAACGTTTGGAAATTACAGTTTCAGAACCGGCAGAAATTAAGCTGCCTGAAAAAGTAAAAATTTATCTTGATGATAAATTTAGCTATCGTGGTGTCAGCTGGGAAGCTTTGAACTTAGATAAGCTGAAAAGTGAAGGGGAAATATTGCTTAAAGGAAAGATTAATCAGCTTAGTTATCCGGAGCCGCTGGTAGAGCAGAGAGCTGATCCCTATATCTATCAGCACATTGATGGCTATTATTATTTTACCGGTTCTTATCCTGATTATGATCGAATTGTTCTGCGGAGAGCCCAAAAGTTAAGTGACTTAAAAGAGGCAGAAGAATATCTGCTCTGGGAAAAATATGATGAGGGAGAAATGAGCAAACATATCTGGGCTCCGGAACTTCATTATATTGATGGTAAATGGTATATTTATTATGCTGCCGGCAGAGAAGACGATGTCTGGGCTATCCGTCCCTATGTTCTGGAATGTCAGGATGATAATCCGCTTACAGGTAACTGGGTCGAAAAGGGTGAGATAAATATTGAGTTTGAGAGCTTCAGTCTTGACGCAACAACTTTTGAACATCAGGGTAAAAGATATTTAATCTGGGCTCAAAAGGTTGCTGAGGACACTATTTCTAATCTCTATATTGCAGAAATGGAAAACCCCTGGACTATAAAAAAACAGCATTTACTTTCAGAACCCGAATATGACTGGGAGCAAATTGGTTTTGATGTTAATGAAGGACCGGCGGTAATCAAAAGAAATGGAAAAATATACGTTAGTTTTTCTGCCAGTGAAACAGGAGCATCTTATTGTATGGGGGTTTTAGCTGCCGATCAAGATAGTGATCTGCTGGATCGCAGTTCCTGGACAAAGACTGAAAAACCTGTTTTAGAGACTTCAGCAGAAACATCTCTTTATGGCCCCGGCCATAATTCGTTTACCAGATCTGAAGATGGAGTTACTGATCTGCTGGTCTATCATGCCAGATCCTACGAAAAAATTGAGGGCAATCCACTTTATGATCCCAACCGTCACGGCAGAATTCAGGAAATCTTCTGGCAGGAAAATGGAGAACCATACTTTGGCTACCCTGGTTTAAATGTGGCTTTTGAAGTTGAGGCAGCAGTGAAGATTAAATTAGAAAAATAAAAATAAATTAATTAAGGGAGTTTGTTCTAATAGAGCAGGCTCCTTGTTATTTTTCTTTAAATGTATTATTATTGCATATAGAGAATAACTAAGAAGTATAAAAGGGGTGAATAATTTATGAAGTTTAGAAAACTTGGAAAAACAGGTTTAAATGTTTCTGAAATAAGTTTCGGCGGAATAATGTTAATGGATACACCTCAAAAAGAAGCCAACCAGATTGTAAAAAATGCAGTTAAGAAGGGAATTAACTTTTTTGATGTGGGACCTACTTACGGAAATGCTCAAAATATTCTGGGACCGGCACTTAAGCCGTTTCGAGATAAAGTCTATCTGGCAAATAAAACTGAACCAGGTCAAACAAAGGAACAGGTAAGAAAAGACATGGAAGAATCACTGAAACTGCTGGATACTGACTATTTTGATCTCTACCAGCTGCACGAGGTTACAGATGAGAATGCTTTAAACAGTGCTCTGGGAGAAGGTGGAGCACTGGAGGCAATCATCGAAGCAAAAGAAGAGGGTTTAGTTAAAAATATTGGATTTTCCGCTCATAAAGAATGGGCTGCTTTGAAATTAATAAAAAGTTATAATTTTGATACAGTGATGTTTCCGATTAACTGGAACTACTGGTTTAATTATAATCAGGGTCCTGAAGTAATTCAAAAGGCCAGAGAAAAAGAGATGGGCATCATTGCAATCAAAGCTCTGGCTCAGCGGCAGTGGCAGGATGGCCGTCAGAATAATTATAACACCTGGTATAAGCCGATTTATGATAATGACCGCCTGGCTGAACTGGCACTTGAATTTACCCTGTCTCAGGATGTAGATACAGCTGTCAGCCCTGGTGATAACAGGATGATTGATCTTGCTTTAAATATCTATCAAAAGAATGACGAAAACTTAAAAATTTCCGAAGCAGAAATAGAAGAATTAAAAGGCTTTTTAGAAAGTCATGGCGGTAAATTATATCCAATTCCAAAGTAAAATAATAAGTTTAACTATAATTACATCTGGCAGGCAAATAATCTGACAGGTAAATAAACTTAAGATACCGTTCTTTAAAAATAACAGTTAAAAAGCTGTTTCAGTTTAAAGAACGGTATTTGATTTTGAGCTTAATTTATAATTTTTTATTCTAATTATTTTGCCAGTGCATTTCTTTTTTTAGCTGATCGATAAACTGGCGAGCCGTGCGCCCTGAGCGGCCGTTATTCCATCTGCTCCACTGGAGAGCACGTTTTTCCAGCTCACTATTTTTAAGTTTTAGCTCTGCCTGGGCAGCCAGTTTTTTTACTATCTTCAGATAATCAGCCTGAGAGGGATTGCTAAACATTAAGGTCAGGCCAAATCTTTCTGAAAGTGATAATTTTTCATTTAAAATATCATTTTCATGAACTTCAGATTCCCGGTCCTGCCACTTTTCTCTGACCAGATGTCTGCGGTTGCTGGTGGCATAGAAGAGAACATTGTCCGGTCTGGATTCAATACCACCTTCCATAACTGCTTTAAGGTATTTATATTCAGTTTCAAATTCTTCGAAAGAAAGATCATCCATAAAAATTATAAAATTAAGGCCGCGCTCGTTTAAATACTCGAGAATAGCAGGTAATTCCTTGATCTGGGAGCTGCTGATTTCTATTAAGCGCAGTCCCAGCTGATAAAACTTATTTACTAATGCCTTAACTGAAGATGATTTTCCCGTACCACTATCTCCATAGAGGAGGACATTATGAGCCTGAAATCCATTTAAAAAGCTCTCAGTATTTTCTATCAGTTTTTTTTTGCGTGTTCTGATAGGATATTAAATTATCAAAAGTTATTGAATCAGGGTTATTTACCCGGCTTAATTTATTATTCTGCCAGTAAAAAGCTCTGCTCTCATTTAATATTGAGGCCCCGTGCTGATAGTAGAAATCCAGCAGTGCTTCCAAATTGTCTTCATGATTAGAGCTGGCAAAGAGTGGCTGAAATAATTCTTCTTTTTCTATATTGAGATCAGAAGCTGCAAGTTTAAAATCGCTTAGATACCCAAATCCTGTTAAACCAGAAATTGAAGCTAAGTCACTAAAAGAAAAAGCAAATAATTTATTGATAATTTTGAGGTCATTTGCTGCCAGTTTATATAAACTGGATTCTGCTGTAATTTCTCCTTTTTCAGCCTTTAAGCTAAAAATATTTTCGGAGGCAGTAATTATTTTTTTGAGATAATTATGCCAGATATCACCCTGCAGACCTTCTCTAATACTTAAATCAATCAGTTGATAGATTAAATCAGTTAGAACCTGCTCCGATTTATTTTCATCATTTAAATTCTCTTTTAAATTGAGAATTAGACTGTTAGTTTTGATTTCTTGAAATAAAATTAGTTTTTCGCAATTCTTTAAAGCGTTTCTTATTTGTGTGTGATCCAAATTATTTCACCCCTATTTGTATTATCCTTATATTAATAGTTATTATAACAGATCTGACATAATTTTTACATATTAGCTAAAAAAATTCTAAAAAACCCTTGCAAAAAGATTAAAAATATATTAACATTGAATTAACGAACAAATAGTGAACAAATAAAAACAATATTTTTTTGTCGAAATGTGCAAACGATTGCGCAATAACTTTTAATTATAGTAAGCTAAAGTGTGAGAGGGGTTATGTTGATGGATAATAGTGAAGCTCTACTTCAGGGCAAAAGCAGAGATGACAGTAATGATTATCATAAGCTGCAGGGTGTTCTAAATTATGAAATTAAAGCTAATCAAGTTATATTTGATTTTGAACATGCCAGTTTAACAATAGAATTTTTAAGAGCTGATATTTTTAGATTGATTATGGCTCATTCTAATCAGCCTATTAATTATAAGACAACTGAGGCTGTAATTGACCATAGTCTAAGCTATGATAATTTTGAAGTTGAAGAAAATAAAGAAAAAATAATCATTAAAACTGAAGCACTAAAGCTTTCAGTTAGGAAAGATAAATTTCTGCTCAGTGTCTTTGATCAGAAAGGTAATCTAATCCATCAAGATCACAGTGATTATGCTCTGGGCTGGAAAAAGCAGAAAGTTAGAGCCTGGAAATCTTTTGAGAACAGCGAAAGATTCTATGGTCTGGGAGAAAAGACGGGCTGGCTTGATAAAAAGGGCAGACGTTATGAAATGTGGAACCATGATACTTTTGTTCCTCATGTTGACGATACTGACCCCTTATATCAGTCAATTCCATTTTTGATTTCCTACAGTCCTGAAAACAGTTACGGTATTTATTTTGATAATTCATATAAAAGTTTTTTCGATCTGGGCAGTGAAGGACAGGATTACTATTCTTTTTGGTCTGAAGGTGGAGATTTAGACTATTATTTCTTCAACGGACCATCTCTGAAAGAAGTAGTCCAAAAATATTCAAAAATAACTGGTACTATGCCCTTACCACCAAAATGGTCGCTCGGCTACCACCAGTCCCGCTACAGCTATTATCCACAGGCTGAAGTGGATGAACTGGTAAAAACATTTAGGGATAAAGAAATTCCCTGTGATGCCTTCCATTTTGATATTCATTATATGGACGAATATAAGATTTACACCTGGGATGAAGACCGCTTTCCTGATCCTGAGGCAATGTTTAGAAATATGGCTGAAAATGGGATTAAGGGAGTCACAATTATCGATCCCGGGGTAAAAAGAGATCCAGAATATAAACTTTATCAGGAAGGTATGGAAAATGATTATTTCTGTAAATATCTTGATGGTAAAGTTTTTATAGATAAGGTCTGGCCGGGCAACTGTGCTTTTCCCGATTTTACCCAGTCAAAGGTAAGAGACTGGTGGGCCGGACTGCAGAAAGATTATGTAGATTTAGGAGTTAAGGGTATCTGGAATGATATGAATGAACCGGCTGCTTTTAACGAAACAGACACCATGGATGTTAATGTAATGCATCAAAATGATGGTGATCCTGGAACTCACCGCAGATTTCACAATTTATATGGTTTTTTAGAAGATAAGGCTACTTTTGAAGGCCTCAAGGAAAGTCTTGCCAATGAAAGGCCTTTTGTGCTGACCAGAGCCGGTTTTGCCGGTATTCAGAGATATTCTGCTGTCTGGACAGGAGATAACCGCAGTTTCTGGGATCATATAAAAGTTGCGATGCCGATGCTGATGAATCTTGGCCTGTCAGGTGTTAGCTTCTGTGGAACAGATGTTGGTGGTTTTACCGGCAACACTAATGGTGAGCTTCTAACCCGCTGGACTCAGATGGGAGCCTTTGTCCCTTTCTTTAGAAACCACTGTGAGGTTAGAGCAATTTCTCAGGAACCCTGGTCCTTTGGAGAGAAATATGAAAAGATAATTAAAGAATATATTGAGTTGAGGTATAAATTTATCACTCATCTTTATAACCTATTCTATCAGGCTTCTCAGACAGGTATTCCTGTTATAAGGCCGTTAATTATGGAATTCCCGGAAGATAAAAAATGCGAAAATTTATCTGATCAGTTTATGATTGGTGAGAGTCTAATGGCTGCTCCGGTCTACCAGCCGGATCAGGATAAAAGAATGCTCTACCTGCCGGAAGGAAAATGGATTGATTTCTGGACAAAAGAAATCTATCAAGGTGGAGAGCATATAATAGTAGATGCACCATTAGATACTCTACCACTCTTTGTTAGAGCGGGAAGTATTATTCCGCTTAATGAGAAGTTAAATTATGTAGATGAAAAAGAGATTGAGACTCTAGAATTAAATCTATTTGTATCAGAAGATAATAATCTGGGAAGTTACAGTCTTTATGATGATGATGGTATTTCCTACAACTACCAGAATGGGGTCTACAATCTAACTGATTTTAACTATCAGTATACTGA
>QBLP01000440.1 GCA_003070825.1 Halanaerobium sp.
ACAGACAGGTGCTCACAACACACCAATTTATCAAACTTCAACCTTTGCCTTTAAAAATGTTCAGGATGGAGCAGACAAATTTGCTGGAGAAAAAGAAGGATATATTTACACAAGACTTGGTAACCCAACTCAGAGTGCTCTAGAAGAAAAAATGGCAGCTTTAGAAGGTGCTGAAGCAGCAATTGCTACAGCTTCTGGTATGTCAGCGATTTCTGCATCTGTAATGGCAGTTGCTTATGCTGGAGATCATATTCTTGCTCATGACTGTCTATATGGATGTACTCACTCTTTAATGGAAGAGATTCTGCCTAGATATGGAATTGAAGTAACATTTGCAGATTTATCTGATTTAGACAATGTAGATGAGTATCTGCAGGATAATACTAAACTTGTTTATTTAGAAACACCTTCAAATCCAACTCTAAACTTAGTTGATATTGAAGAAATCAGCAAAAAAGCTCACGCGGCAGGAGCAAAAGTAATTGTAGATAATACTTTTATGACTCCTTATCTTCAAAATCCATTAGCTTTAGGTGCAGATATGGTTGTTCACAGTGCAACAAAATATATTGGCGGCCATGGTGACGCTATTGCTGGTATTATCGCTGGTAAAGAAGAAATGCTAGCTGAAATTAGAATGACTACACTTAAAGATTTTGGTGGAATCATTAGTCCATTTAATGCTTGGTTATTACTAAGAGGTCTAAAAACTCTTCCAATTCGTGTTGACAAGCATACAGAAAATGCTAAGGAAGTTGCTGAATTCTTAGAAGCTCATGATAAAGTAGAAAGAGTGTTCTACCCAGGTTTAGAAAGTCATCCTCAGCATGACCTAGCTAAAAAGCAGGCATCTGGTTTTGGTAGTATGATTAGTTTTGAGTTAAAAGGTGGTTATGATGCAGGTGAGAAGATGATGAACAATGTTAACTTAGCAACTCTGGCAGTTAGTTTAGGTGATGTTGATACATTAATTCAGCATCCAGCTTCAATGACTCATGCTCCAGTACCTCGTGAAGAAAGATTAGCGGCTGGAATTACAGATGGATTAGTCAGAATTTCAATTGGTATTGAAGATGTTGAAGATATTATTGCTGATTTAGATAACTCTTTATCAGTATTAGCTGATGTCGAAGAAGATGAATCCTTAGCAACAGTTTAAGCTTAAAAATAAACTGTTCAATTATAAACTATTTAAATTAAAATCTTAAATTAAGATCTACAAAATAAAAATACTGTATAAGACAGGTCCTCCTGAAATACGGA
>QBLP01000441.1 GCA_003070825.1 Halanaerobium sp.
TTCTGGAATATCTTCAGTAAAGCAAGATTGAAGTATTCTTTAAGAATGTAAAAGCTGCCTTGATTTAAATGTTTATGAAAAACTAAAGTTTTTTATATTTAAATTATATTTATTTATCCATACCTATATTTTTTCTTAAGATATCTATAGCTGGTTCTCCATTGGGAGCTTCAACCAGAGAAAGGAATGAATCCACTTTATAAATATTATCCTTCACCCATTTTTCTGCAAATTTATCTACATCTTTTTCATTTTGACCGATCTCATAACTGAGAAGACTCTGTGTTTCTGAGGTTATAATAAAATTCTTAAGAAAAGTTGTAACTTCTGGATGTTCCTCCGGAAAACCTTTCCTGGTGATTGTCTCTACCCAGGAGTATTTATTCCCAAAGATAGTTTTTGGGTCATCTAAATAAACCATATCATAAACTGTATTCATCCAGTGCGGTTTCCAACCTGCCCAGACAATCCATTTCTTTTCATTAATTGCTTTATCTAACTGGGACCATAGTGCTGCCGGACTACTGCTTACAAGCTCCCAGTCTTTTAAATTATATGTATTATCTTCCTGAGCTTTTCTGAGCATTCCATCATAGACCCATCCGGATGGACCTACATATAATTTTTTGTCAAATTTGTCAGCATATTTATGTAGATCAGCCAGACTATCTACTCCCTGTTCGGCTACATATTTAGGAACTGCCATCCCCAGACTTCCAGTATGCATATTTTTGGTTACCAGATGCTGTTTGTCCTGATTTTTCATTCTTGATTCTTTTAAAGAAGGCATCCAGGTTCCAAGATAAATATCCATATCTCCCTGAATTATTCCCTGACGGAGCATAGGATCTGTTGCAGTGGTTCTTTCCACTTTATAGCCTACATTATCTAAGATGTACTTAACTATAGCATTTTTTCCTCTCAGACCGGGCCAGTTAGAATCTGCTAACTTGATGACATCATCTGAATCCTGGGCTAAGGTGAACATAGAAAAGCTGCCAAGAAAAATAGCTGTGATTAATAGAATAGTTAGTGTTTTTTTCATTTTTATCCTCCTAAGTTTTGATTGTGTGGAATTATTAAAACCACAATTATTATAGGAAACTAATTATTTTATGTCAAATCATTAAAATGGATTAGCTTCCTTATGCTCGCATATACTAATTTATAATCCTAAATATCGATATCTTTCTTAATTAATTATTTTAAATCGATCTAAGCCCTGTCTCTTATACACATCTGACGCTGCCGACGATCT
>QBLP01000442.1 GCA_003070825.1 Halanaerobium sp.
ATAATAATATTTTCCAGTAGTTCTGTTCTGGCTCAAAATAACTTTAGGAGCAATTACAGCTCCAGAAGAATGGTTCCAATTTATAAGGTAGATAGAGATGATCATAAAATTACTCTCACAGTTGATGGAGCCTGGGGGAGCGATCAGACTGAAGCTCTGCTGGAACTTTTTAAAAAAGAAGATATTAGTGTTTCATTTTTCTTTGCCGGAATCTGGCTGCAGAACAATCCGGATTTAGTTCAGAAAATTTTAGCTGCTGGACATCAGATTTATAATCATTCCTACAGCCATTCTCATTTTAATAACTTAAGCAAAAATGAAATAATAGAAGAACTTCAGAAAACTGAGGCAATAATTAAGCAGTATCAAAACTCTGAAACTGGACTTAAACTTTTTAGACCCCCTTATGGTGAGTATAATGACTTTGTAATCAAAACAGCAAGAGAGCTTGGCTATCAGGTTGTTCAGTGGAGCCTTGATTCTCATGACTGGATGGATCCCGGCCAGGAATACATAGTTGAGCGGGTTATTAATAACATTAACTCGGGAGATATCCTGCTTTTTCATAATAATTCGGAGAATATTGTAGAAATACTAAGCGAAATTATTCCAATTCTAAAGCAGGATTATCAATTTGTCAAAATAGAAGATCTAATTTATAATGATAACTATCAGATAAGTTCTCTAACTGGTTTACAATACAAAATAAAGGGTGATGTTAATGGAAATTAAAGCAGAAAGGGTCAATAAGGATATTGAATTACCAAAATACCAGCATTTTGGGGAAGATGCCGGTCTGGATCTGCATGCAGCAGAAGAACTAACAATCAAAAGTGGAGAATACAAATTAATAAAAACAGGTCTGAAAATTGCTGTTCCCAAAGGTTATGCAGCTTTTGTATATCCGCGCAGTGGTCTAGCTTTAAAAAAAGGGGTTACAGTTTTAAATGCTGATGGAGTAATTGATTCCGGTTATCGCGGAGAAGTTGGGGTAATTTTAATTAACCATGGAGCTGAAGACTTTAATGTCAATTTTAATGATAGAATAGCCCAGCTTATTATTCAGCAGGTTAATACAATAGAGTGGAATGAAGTAGAGAGTTTAAGTGAAAGTCAGCGAGGAGAAGGCGGCTTTGGCCATACCGGGATCAAAAAGAATTAGGAAAGGATAATTAATATGCCTAAAATAAAAGTGCCGGCAACTACAGCAAACTTAGGCCCTGGTTATGATACTCTGGGGCTTGCTTTAAG
>QBLP01000443.1 GCA_003070825.1 Halanaerobium sp.
GATAATAATGTCTAATTCTTCTTCTCCACTATCTTTAAGAGTAGAATTAGAAGTTGCAGTTTGGGTTTGAGGTGTAGAAGTTTCTACATCTCTTACTCCATAAGCAATTCTTCTGCGATCAAATAAGTTAAGTGGTGTTATGTTATCAGAAGTTGCATTACCACCTTTAGATCCACAGCCTAAAGTAAATGATGGAGCTAAGTTAGTAGTTTTTCCTGTCGCTCCAAGAGCAGTAGGAGTATTAACTAACATTCTAGAAGTAGGTTTTTTAAGTGAAAAAGCTCTAATAACCTCTTCATTTTTACTGTGAATTCCTAATGAATGTCCAAGTCCACCATAATTTAGAATTTCCATTGATAAGTCACACGCTTCTTCCCAGTCTTCTACTGTATAGAAGCCTAAGAGAGGAGCTAATTTTTCTCTAGAGAAAGGATAATCTGGACCAACACCACCAGTTTCACTAATTAGAACGCGGCAGTTACTTGGCACCTCAATTCCTGCAATTTCAGCAATCTTTTGAGCTGATTTACCAACTATAGCTGCATTAAGCCCACCGTGCGCCGGTTGGATAGCATCCTCAACTTTTTTACTCTCATCTGCATCGAGAAAGTAAGCATTTTCTTTTTTAAATAGTTCAACTACCTCATCTTTGATGCAGCTTTCTACTATAACAGACTGCTCAGAAGCACAAATTGTTCCATTATCAAAAGTTTTACTCTGCATAATTCTTGCTACAGCTTTGTCTAGGTCAGCACTTCTTTCAATAAAGGCTGGTACATTACCAGGACCTACACCTAAAGCAGGAGTTCCAGAGCTGTAAGCAGCTTTAACCATTGCTGAACCACCTGTAGCTAAGATTAAAGAAACATCCTCATGACTCATTAACTCACTTGTACCTTCAAGACTAACTATATCAATACAGCCAATTAATCCTTCTGGAGCACCTAATTCTGCTAATTTTTCATTTAGAACATCTACTGCTTTTTGAATACACTCTTGAGCAGAAGGATGAGGACTAAATACAATTGCATTAGCAGCTTTTAAAGAAATTAAGGACTTATAAATAGTTGTTGAAGTTGGATTAGTAGAAGGAACTAAAGCTGCAATTACTCCCATAGGACTTGCTACTTCAGTTATTTTCTTTTCTCTATCTTCTCTTACAACACCTACAGTCTTCATATCTTTAATATAATCCCAGAGACCAGCACTAGCTAGTAGATTTTTTTCTACTTTATCTTCTACTATACCC
>QBLP01000082.1 GCA_003070825.1 Halanaerobium sp.
CCAAATAGTAGTTTTCAAAACAAATCTCAAATAGATATACCTAAAAGCGAGTTAATAATTGCGGATAAAATATTGATTAAATTGTTCACTAAAGTGCCATTGTTTGGTAAATTAATTGTTAAATTTAGAGACTTAGTGAGAGGAAACAATTGTCCATTGTATTGGAAACTATTAAAACTAAATTATATGAATAATAGTTTTTTGGATGAATTAAAAAAGACAGGGGATATTGGATTATATAAATTATTATCTAATAATGATCATTATGAATAAATTAAATATATTAGTTTTGGTTCCTAGTTTTGCTGAAAAGGGACCAATAATTGTTGCAAAAAATATAGCAAAGTATTCGAAAAATAATTCTATTAAATATACTTTCATTTCTTTAAGAACTAACAGTAATTCAATTATCAAGGAAAATGAATTTAATTTTTATGAGATAGGAATGAAAAAGATTCCTTTTAAAAAAGATATAAATAAAATAATAGATATTTTAGATAAATTGAATCCCGATATTGTTCATGCACATGGTTTTTGGCCAACATTTATTACCTCAAAATATTTATCAAATTATATTACTGTCACTACACTACACAATAACCCTAAAGAAGACTATATCTATAATTATGGTGTTCTTTTAGGGAATTTGATGGTTTATTTTTTGAAAAAACATTTAAAAAATTTCAATAGTGTAATAGCAATTTCAGATTATGTGAAAAGTATTTTAAAAAAAATGTGCTTGGATAATATCAATGTTATATATAATGGGGTAGAGGACAAATTAAGTGAAGTTGATACTAGCAAAGTATATAGTAAGAATAAAGAAATAAATTTAATTACTGTTGCAGCATTAAACAAAATTAAAAATATTTCATATGCTTTAGAAATAATTAAGGAATTAAAAAATAATGATTTTAATATTAAATATATAATTATAGGTAATGGTCCACAAAAGAAAGAAATTAAAAGATTAATTAATAAAAAAGATCTTAATGATGTGGTTAGGTTATTGGGAGAATTACCCAGAGAAGAAGTTTTTGAATATCTATTTAAATCTGATATATTTATTTTCACTTCCAAAAGTGAGGGGTTTGGTTTAGCTGTAGCAGAAAGTATGATGATGAAAACTCCTGCGATAGTAAATGATATACCAGTAATGCATGAACTTATTGATAATTATAGGAATGGGATAATAGCCCAAAACACTGAAGATTTTATAGAAGGCATTGATTATGTAACAAAAAACCTTTCTGATTTATCAGTTAACGCAAGAAAGCAATATGAAGATAATTTTTCTGTAGAAAAGATGGCTAAAAAATATGAAATAAAATATATCGAATTATTAGGAGAATAAAATATGAAATTTTCTGTTTTATTATCAGTCTATCATAAGGAAAAACCTCATTTTTTAGAAAAAGCTGTCAGTAGTGTAATTAACCAAACTGTTAGACCAAATGAGATTGTTCTAGTAAAAGATGGGCCTATAGGTAGCAAATTAAATGAGGTGATAAAAGTTTTTGTAGAAAGCTATCCAGATTTATTTAATATAATTGAGTTAAAACATAACAAAGGTTTAGGCAAAGCTTTGTCAATTGGAATAAATAATTGCAAATATGATTTAATTGCTCGAATGGATACTGATGATATTGCAAAAAAAAATAGATTTGAAAAGCAAATAGAGTTATTTAGAAAACATCCAAACTTGGACATTGTAGGTAGTTGGGTGGATGAGTTTCAAGATGAAATAACCAACGTATTATCTAAAAGAAAAGTACCTGAAACCTCTAAGCAGATTATGGAATTTTCTAAAAAAAGAAATCCTTTTAATCATCCTACTGTAATGTATAAAAAGAAAGCAGTTTTAGAAGCTGGAAATTATATTGATTTTTATTTAAATGAAGACTATTATTTATGGTTGAGGATGCTTAAAAAAGGTTTTAAAGGGTATAACATTCAAGAAAGTTTATTATATTTTAGAGTGAATAGTGATACATTTAAAAGACGTGGTGGTATAAAATATGCTTATCAGGATATTAAGTTGCAAAATAAGATTTTAAAATTAGGGTTAATAAATAAATTTGAGTATATAAAAAATATTATACTTAGAACAACAGTTAGAGTCTTACCAAATATTATACGTCAATATATTTATAAAAAATTACTAAGATAATATTATACAATACTGTATTTAATATCAGCATTTTCAAATCAAATATAATCAAAATGAGCTTTAATTTTAAAATTTTTTAGGTTTGCTGGAAAAATAAAATGGTTTTATAGAAACTAATTTTAGGAGGGTCAAATTTGGATCATTTAGACAAATTAGAAAGCAGAAGTATTCATATTTTACGAGAAGCTTACAGTGAATTTAATAATATCTGTATGCTGTGGTCAGTTGGTAAGGACTCAACAGTTATGCTCTGGTTGGCCAGAAAGGCATTTTTTGGTCATGTGCCAATTCCACTGGTACATATTGATACCAGCTATATGATTCCCGAGATGATTGAACACCGGGATAAGCTGGCTAAAAAGTGGAATCTGGATATGATTTACGGTCAGGATGAAGAAACACTGGCAGCAGGAGATACCTTTCCTAATGGCAAAGCTACGCACTTAGAATGCTGTGGCCGCCTAAAGACAGATGCGCTAAAGAACACCTTAAATGGTAACTGGCGCCGCTACAGATATAACCATAATAAAGATGAGTATGAACTGGATAGCAACCGTGAGCCCTACACAGGTGTAATTGTTGGTGCCAGAGCAGATGAAGAAGGTTCCCGCTCTAAAGAGAGATATTTTTCTCCCCGGGACCGCAACAACGACTGGGATATTGGAGATCAGCCGCCTGAATTCTGGGATCAGTACAAAACAGACTTTGCACCTGGTACTCATGTTAGGATTCACCCACTCTTAGACTGGACTGAGCTTGATGTCTGGGAATATATTCAGCGTGAAAAAATTCCGATGGTTTCTCTCTATTTCGATCAGGGTGAAGGTAAACGTTACCGCTCTTTAGGATGTGGGCCCTGTACTGAAACAGTTGATTCTACAGCTTCTACAGTTGATGAGGTAGTAGAAGAGCTGAAAACAGGTAAGTTTTCCAATATAGCAGAGCGTGATGGAAGAGCTCAGGATAAAGAAGATGGTGGCGGTTTAGAAGAGCTGCGTAAAGACGGGTATATGTAGGGGGTAATGATGAATAATTCAAAAGGAGAACAGGATTTAAATTTAGTTATTGCAGGACATGTTGATCATGGGAAAAGTACGATTATCGGTAGAATGCTGGCAGATACAGATTCCCTACCTGAGGGTAAATTAGAACAGGTTAAGGAAACCTGCCGTAAAAACTCAAAGCCCTTTGAATATGCTTTTCTTTTAGATGCTCTAAAAGATGAGCAGGCTCAGGGAATTACCATCGACTCGGCAAGGGTCTTTTTCCAGACGGATTTCAGACAGTATATAATTTTAGATGCCCCGGGACACATTGAGTTTCTAAAGAATATGGTAACTGGTGCTGCCAGAGCAGAAGCAGCTCTTTTAGTAATTGATGCTTCAGAGGGTGTGAGGGAAAACTCTCGCCGACACGGTTACATGCTTTCCATGCTTGGTATCAAACAGATTGCAGTAGTGGTCAATAAGATGGACTTAGTTGACTATGACGAGGATACATATAATCAGATTGTAGCTGAATACACTGACTTTTTAGCTGAGCTGGGTATGGAGGCAGAAACCTTTATTCCGGTCAGTGGAATGCTCGGTGATAATGTAGCCGATAAATCAGAGAATATGGACTGGTATCAGGGACAGACTGTTTTAGAACAGTTGGACAGCTTTGAAAATGAGGCTCTGCCCCATAATAAGCCCTTTAGAATGCCGGTTCAGGATGTATATAAATTTACCAAAGGCGGAGATGACCGCCGCATAGTAGCCGGTACAGTGGGAGCTGGAGAATTAAATGTTGATGATGAGGTAGTGTTCTATCCTTCAGGTAAAAAGAGTACAGTAAAAAGTATAGAAGGATTTGAAGAAGATAAACAGCACAAGGTTAAAGTTGGTAAAGCAACCGGTTTTACTCTGGATGAGCAAATTTATATCACCAGAGGTGAGCTTGCTGCTAGAGCTGATGAGGCTGAGCCTCAGGTTTCAGCAAGAATTAAAGCCAATCTTTTTTGGCTGGCACGACAAGATTTAGTAAAAGATAAGGTCTATAACCTTAAATTAGGAACAGCCAAGGTTAAAGCTCGCTTAGAAAAAATCAATCGAGTTATTGATGCTTCCAATTTAAATCAGGATGAAGGCAAAGAAAAGATTGAGCGCCACGATGTAGCAGAGGTTGTCTTTAAACTAGATAAGGCAATGGCCTTTGATTTAGCAGGAGAGATAGAAGAAACCAGCCGCTTTGTAGTTGTCGATGACTTTGAGATTGCTGGTGGTGGAATTATATCAGAGGCCTTAGAAGATGAGCAGAGCTGGGTTCGAGAAAAGGTTATGCGCCGTAACTACAACTGGGAACAGTCTCTAATTAGTCGTGAAGACAGAGCCGAAAAATATAATCAGAAATCAACCCTGATCTTAATTACTGGAGAAGAGGATGTCGGTAAAAAGCCAACAGCAAAAGCTTTAGAAAAGAGATTATTTAATGATGGTAAAGTGGTTTACTTCCTCGGTATTGGTAACCTACTCTATGGTGTTGATGCTGATATTAAAAATGGTGATAATGGACATAAAGAAGAGCACCTGCGCCGTCTCGCAGAGGTTTCTCACTTAATGCTTGATGCAGGAGCTATTTTAGTTGTAACAGCAGTTGAGTTAACTCAGTCTGATTTAGAACTGATCAAAACAACAGTTAACCCTCAGCAGATTGAGACAGTTTGGCTGGGAGATAGAGTCACAACTGATCTAGAGTTTGATCTCCACATACCGGATTTTACTTCTGAAGAGCAGGTTTCAGCCCAGATTAAGGGCTTACTCCAGGACAGGGGGATTATCTTTAGACCATGGTAGATAATATTAAGTGGCATTCAGGTAAAATTGATAAGGCTGCCCGGGAGGAACTCTTAGGACAGCAGGGAATGGTTCTCTGGTTTACCGGCCTTTCGGGCTCCGGTAAATCTACCATTGCCGTAGAAGTGGAAAAGGAGCTTTACCGGAGAGGAAGAGCATCTTACCGCCTTGATGGTGACAACCTGCGCTTTGGTTTAAATAAGGACCTCGGTTTTACTGCCGAGGATAGAGAGGAAAATATCCGCCGCATCGGTGAGGTAGCTGCCCTTTTTGCAGATGCCGGCCTAATTATCTTAGCTTCTTTTATTTCTCCCTACCGTGTTGGCAGAGAAGCTGCCCGGGAGGCTGCAGGAGCAGAAAACTTTAAGGAAATCTATGTTAAAGCCAGTGTTGAAGCCTGTGCTAAGCGGGATCCGAAAGGCCTTTATGCAAAAGCTAAAAAAGGTGCAATCGAGAACTTTACCGGGATTTCAGCTCCTTACGAAGAACCAGAAGATCCTGATCTGATAGTTGATACTGAAATCTTAAGCCTTGAAGAATCAGTTGAAATGGTACTGGATCTTATTTTGAAATAGTTAATATATAAATATATAGGTTATCATTAAATGGTAAAAAGATTTAACAGCCTCTCCTGAGAGTGAATAATGGGAGAGGTTTTTTGTTTAATACTTAATTTTGTTGAAGAGGAATGGTTTTGATGTTTAAATATTTTAAAGAAATAATAAAATACACAGGTATCATCCTTTTTATAATTCTTTTAGTCATGCCGACCATGGCCGGTTTAAATCCAGCCGGGCAGCGGGCTCTGGCAGTTTTTGTGCTGGTTTTATCCCTCTGGGTAAGCCATGTGCTGCCCCTCTCAGTTACCTCCCTGCTCGGTATTGCCTTACTGCCGCTTTTAAATGTGATGAGTATTGAATATACTTTTTCTCTCTTTGGCTCCAAGGCGATTTTTTTTATTCTCGGTGCTTTAATCCTTGCTTCTGGTCTCTATCAGACAGGTCTCGGCTCCAGGTTGGCTTTTAAGATAATTTCTTTCAGCGGCAGCAGTCCCCTTAAACTCTTATATGGAATCTTATTTACAGCTGCTTTTTTATCATTAATTATGCCTGAACATGCTGTTGCAGCTCTGCTTTTTCCGATAGTCTTAGAGATTGCAGTCAGTCTTGACTTAAAAAGGCTGGAGAGTAATTACGGAAAGTTGCTCTTTTTGACAATGGCCTGGGGAACAGTAATCGGTGGAATTACCACCTATCTTGGTGGTGCTCGAAATTTACTTGCTGTTGGTCTTTTAGAAAAACACTACGGCATTTCCATTGGCTTTTTTGAATGGATTAAATACAGCTGGCCGCTGCCCTTTCTGCTCTTGATTGTATTTGCAGTTATTATTGATAAATTTGCTGAGATTGATATTCAGGATACCTCCCGCTCTTTAGAAAAATTGAAGGCGGAGTCAGAGGCCAAGGGAGACTTCTCTAAAGCTGAGAAAAAACTAATTCTAATTTTAGGAGCGGTAGTCTGCAGCTGGCTATTTTTATCAAATTTAATCAATATCGCTATCACAGCCCTACTGGGTGGAGTTTTAGTTGTAGCCTTTAAGGTTGTTGCCTGGCAGGAAGTAGAAGCCTATGTCAACTGGGGTGTAATTTTAATGTACGGGGGAGCAGTTGTGGTCGCCTCTTCTTTAGTAGAAACCGGGGTAACAGACTGGATGGCAGATAGATTCTTTTCTCAGCTGGAACTGGCACCATTTTTATTCATAGTTTTACTGGCAGTCTTCACCTCAATTTTAACTGAGGGCGTGAGTAATGTAGCTTCTGTGGCAGTGATTTTGCCAGTTGCTTTTAGTGCAGCTGAAGCTTACAGTTTAAACCCAGTTCTCTTAACTTTATCTGTAGCCCTATCAGGAGGACTTGCCTTTCTACTGCCGATGGGAACACCTCCTAATGCGATTGCTTTTTCCTCCGGCTATTATCAGATCAAAGATGCCTTAAAATGGGGTCTGCTACTTAAAATAATCGGCTGGCTGATCTATATTTTAGTTGCCAGATTCTATTGGCCGCTGATTGGATTGGAAATTTTTATTTAGAATAACTTTAGAATACTAGTATTTAAGGGTATAATTATTGATGAGAAAAGAAGAAATAAATTTTAAATAATTGTTGCCTAATTGACTTCAAAAAAAGTTATATAACTTGTGAGGGATAAATAGATGAAAAAGTATATGCTGATCTTATTTAGTTATGGTGGTTTGAAGAAAATTAATCATCACTTAAAAAAGAAACTGCAACAGGATGATAAGCTTCTGGTTAGAGCCCTGATGCTTGCGGAAGTTCCAAAACTTTTTGAGCATTTAATTTCTGATGTCGGCTTTCTAGGTGAGCAGGTAGTCAGTGATGTGGAGGACTCTGTTGTTGATATCTATCAGGAAAATGCCAGAGATTATTTAGATGAGTTGAAAGAAATGGCATCAGATAGAAATTTTGATTTAAATAAGAAATTAATTGAAGAACAGTATCTAGACAAGGTAAAAG
>QBLP01000444.1 GCA_003070825.1 Halanaerobium sp.
GTTTATTCCTTTCATATTTGTTGTAGGTAACAAATATTATATCAAAAGAAGGAATAAGTCGCCAATTTTTTATCTAATTTTTTTGTAAAGTGGTGTTAAATCTTTAGCTTTATCCCATTCATTAATATTGACTACCATTCCATCTTCAGATAAAACTTCGTTAATTGCATCTCTAATTGCTGGCCCCTCTGTACTGCCAGCTTTTTCTATAGCTAATGCCAGAACAAAGGCAGCATCATAACTAGTGTCAATATACGGCTTAGGCGGAATTTCACCAAACTCTTCTTCATAGAGCTCAGTAAATAATTCTGGACCCTGACCACCAGGCATTGAAGTTGGTGCTGTACCTCGCATACCTTCCAGATACTGCTCAACTCCCTCAGTAATTTCCGGAGCTTTTAAGCCATCAGTAAAAATAAATTCATTAAAATATCCATTTTCTAAAGCCTGTCTGATAATTGTAATTCCACCATCATCAGTATACGCAATCAATAATAGAGCATCAGGATTATCAGAAGCGGCATCCATAAGCTCACTTCTATATGATACTTTATTTGGTTCAAAAGCAATAGATGCTGTTACCTCTCCACCTCTATTTTCGAACTGCTCGATAACCGCCTCATTTAAGCCCTGACCATAATCATTGTTAACATAGATAATAGCCAGCTTTTCGTGATTTAAATCGGCTGCCAGATTTCCTGCAACTACTCCCTGAAGACTATCAGAAGGTACTGTCCTAAATACATAGCCATTGTCATCCAGGGTAGTCAGCACAGGTGAGGTAGATGAAGGGGAAATCAAAACAGCTTCTCCCGGAACTGTTACACTCTCAGCAACCGGAATAGTAACTCCACTTGATAAAGCCCCTACAATCGCATTAATTCCATTTACAGAGACCAGCTTCTGGGCTCCATCAACACCTGCCTGAGGATTTGTCTGGGTGTCAACATTGACCAACTCCAGTTCCCTACCACCTAAGAGGCCGCCCTGCTCGTTAATAATTTTCTGAGCCAGCAGAGTACCATTACGCGTAAACTGACCATAAGAAGCCAGACCACCAGTCAGCGGCATTAGCGTTCCTATTTTTACAGTTTCCTGAGCAAATACTCCACTAACAGTCAAAGACAGAAACAACATCACCAGCATTGTAATCAAGATTTTCTTTTTAAACATTATTTTTCCTCCTCTTATTCTCTCTACTTGTTATATTTAAAAATACTCAGCTAAGAGTAAATTTCAGACTCATAT
>QBLP01000445.1 GCA_003070825.1 Halanaerobium sp.
AATAAGACCCTTATATACCATGTTTTTGGGGTAAAGAAAAATCATCATCCTCTGTACTTACTGTTATTAAAAGCCTCATTTGCTTCGCAATTTACTCCAGCTTTAAATTAATATTCTTATCTTGATAAATTTGATTAAATAACTGAAAATAATTTTGAGGAGCTGAAATTATGGATTACAAAAATTGGCCTGTTCTTTGGGCAAGGAGAAGAAAAGTTAAAGGCTTTATTTATCCGCTTATAAGTTTGAACTAGCTGATCCACCATCAACCACTATAGAACTGCCATTAATATAATCAGACTTTGGTGATGATAAAAAGGCTATTAAATCACCTAATTTTTCAGGTGCACCTATTTTCTTTAAAGGTACACTTTTACTCATTGCAACTAAAGCTTCCTGATAGTTTTCAAATTCAGCATTTTCAAGCTGAGAATTAATTAATTCTTCAATTCTTGCAGTTTCATGAGATCCCGGTAAAACAGCATTAGCTCTAATTTCTGGGGCTAACTCCTTAGATAAAGTTTTCATTAAACCAATGACTGTCATTCTAACTGAATTAGAAAGGACCAGATTGTCAATAGCTTCTTTAACACTAATTGAAGTTATATTTACTATAGTTCCTCCACCATCTGCTTTTAAAAATTCTACAGATTCTTTAACCAATCTGACCACACTCATTACAAGCAGATCATAAGAGTTATACCAGTCTGCATCTGTTGTTTCCAGAAAAGATTTAGCGGGTGGTCCACCGGCAGAAGTAACAAGATGATCAAGGCGTCCAAAATTATCAACTGCAGTTTTAACCAGCTTTTTAATATCTTCTTTTTTAGTTATATCTCCCTGGCAGGAAATAACTTTACCACCTTTTAGAGCTTTTAATTCTTTTAAAGCACTTTCTAATTTCTGTTGCTCTCTGCCGTTAATAACAACATTAACCCCTTCTTTGACTAAAGCAGCCGCTGCAGCTTTTCCGAGCCCACTGCTCGAAGCAGTAATAATAGCAGAATTACCTCTTATCTTTAAATCCATAATATAATCCCTCCTGGCTAATAATTACTTAAAATTTCTTTGACTCTTTTTACCGAATTATAGCTGAGAAAGCCTCGCCTATGATAATGGGCGGGGATGAATCAGCAATTTTAATTTTTAGTCAATGTAGAAATTAAAATCTGTCTCTTATACACATCT
>QBLP01000083.1 GCA_003070825.1 Halanaerobium sp.
GGATAAAGGAGGAAAAATTATGGATGTTAATGCTGATTATATTTTAATTAAGGCTCTAGAAGATGGAGTTACAATTATTGGTTTAACCAGAGGGAAAGATACCAAATTTAATCATACAGAAAAATTGGATAAGGGAGAAATCCTGGCTGCTCAGTTTACCGAAAATGTTTCTGCAATGAAAATTAGAGGTAAAGCTGAGATTATGAGCAAGCACGGTAAAGTGAATTCTGAAGGCAAATAAAGGCTTTGTTTTCTGATCTATTCGGGTCAGAATTTGAAAGGAGCTTATAAATGTGGCAGGTAGTATATATAGCTTCCTCAAAAGAGGAAGCTGATAATATTTTAAAAATTATGGAAAAAGAAGGCTTTATGGTTCAGGTTGATGATGCCGGATCTGGTAGTTATCAGATCAAGGTACCGGCAATTGAAGCTGAAGAAGCCTATTCCTGTTTACATAAAAATTTTTAATTGGAGGTATAGTAATGAAAAAAGTCGCAGTACTGACAAGTGGAGGAGATGCTCCAGGAATGAACCCTGCTATCAGATCAGTAGTTAGAACAGCTATCTACAAGGGTCTGGAAGTAGTTGGAGTAAGACATGGTTATAAAGGTTTAATTGAAAAAGATTTTTTTCCAATGCAGAGAGGTTCAGTTGCAGATATTGTTCAGCGTGGTGGTACAATTTTACTTTCGGCACGCTGTGATGAGTTTAAGACAGAAGAGGGCAGAAAAAAGGCTTATGCTAATATGAAAGAAGAAGGCATAGATGCCCTGGTTGTGATTGGTGGAGATGGTTCTTTAAAAGGTGTCCAGAAGATCAATGCTGAGAGTGATATCAAAGCAGTAGGTATCCCCGGCACAATCGATAATGACCTGTCCTGCACTGATTATACAATTGGTGTTGACACAGCTATGAATACTATTTTAGATGCAATCAATAAGATTCGAGATACAGCCACCTCACATGAAAGAACATTTGTAATCGAATGTATGGGGCGTGATTCCGGTTATCTGGCCTTAATGACAGGTCTGGCTGGAGGAGCAGAATATATTCTGGTTCCAGAAATTGATTTTACACCACAAGAAGTTTGTGATAAAATTACACAAGGATTTGACAGAGGTAAGTTACACAGTCTAATTTTAATTGCCGAAGGAGTTAAGGCTCCATTTGCTGATTTAAGTGAATATAACGGCAGTCCCGGAATGGCAATGGGAGATTTAATTAGAGAAAAAACTGGTATGGAAACCAGAGTAACTATTTTAGGTCACCTGCAGCGTGGTGGAAGTCCAACCGCTACAGATAGAATCGTTGCCAGCCGCATGGGTGCTAAAGCAATTGACTTATTATTAGAGGGTAAAAGAGATAAAATGGTCAATTATAAAGATAACTCAATCGGTTACTGTAAGATTGACGATGCAATTAAAAAGACTGAAACAATAAATATGGATATTTATGAGCTAGCAAATATTTTATCAATGTAAGTTAATAATTGGGAGGTTAATATGAGAAAAACGAAGATAGTATGTACTTTAGGTCCAGCAACAAATGATAAAGAAATAATTAAAGAAGTAGTAGAGGCGGGAATGAATATTGCCCGGATGAACTTCTCTCATGGAGATCATGATGAACACAAACAGAGAATTGATATGGTTAAAGAAGCAGAAAAGGAAACAGGTAAAACTGTAGGTTTAATGCTTGATACCAAAGGCCCTGAAATTAGAACTGGAGAAATGAAGGGTGACAAGATTCAGCTGGAAGCAGGTACTGAGCTTGTTATTTCTAAAGAAGATGTTGAAGGTACCCCGAAGAAAATTTCTGTGTCCTATAAAGATTTAGCTGAGGACATGGAAGTTGGTAATGAAATTTTAATTGATGATGGCCTAATTGGCCTGGAAGTTACAGCAATCGATGGTGATGATGTAGTAACTAGAGTAGTTAATGGTGGAGAGCTTGGTTCCCGCAAAGGTGTTAACCTGCCGGGAGTTAAGGTAAGCCTGCCTGCTTTAACAGAAAAAGATATTTCTGATATTCGTTTTGGTGTAAGCCAGGGAATCCATTTTATTGCAGCTTCCTTTGTTCGTAAAGCAAGTGATGTTATTGAAATCCGTAAAATTTTAGAAGAAAGCGGAGATGAAGACATCTTTATTATTGCAAAAATTGAAAATCAGGAAGGTGTAGAAAACCTTGATGATATTTTAGAAGTAGCAGATGGAATTATGGTTGCCCGTGGTGACCTGGGAGTAGAAATTCCACCAGAAAAAGTACCAATAGTTCAGAAGATGATGATCAGAAAGTGTAATGAGGCATCAAAACCTGTTATTACCGCAACTCAAATGCTGGATTCTATGATCAGAAATCCTCGTCCTACAAGAGCTGAGGCTTCTGATGTTGCTAATGCTATTTATGATGGAACAGATGCAACAATGTTATCTGGAGAATCTGCAGCCGGTAAATATCCTGTAGAATCAGTAAAAACAATGGCACAGATTGCTCTGGAAGTTGAAAACTCTGAAAGTTACAAAGAAAAATTTGCAGGTAAATATGAATTTGCAGCTGATTCTGTAACTGCTGCAATCTCACTTGCTACCTGTCAGACTTCCGAAGAACTGGGAGCAGAAGCTATTATTACCTCTACCGGTTCAGGTCTAACAGCCCGTACAGTTTCTAAATATAGACCTCAGACACCTATTATTGCCGTTACTCCAAATAAGAGAGTATTACATCAGCTGGCAATGACCTGGGGAGTTTCTCCATTATTAGCAGCCAGAAGTTCTACAACTGATGAAATGATGGAAAATGCTGTTTCAACCGCTTTAAATCATGAATTAATTGAAGAAGGAGACTTAGTTACAATTACTGCTGGTACTCCTGTTGGTATTTCTGGTACAACTAACTTAATTAAAGTTGATGTTGTTGGTAAACCAGTTGCTAATGGTCAGGGAGTTGGCAAAGGTATTGTAGTTGGTCCTGCTAAGTTAGTTAAGACAGCAGAAGAAGCAATGGATAAAATTGAAGAAGGAGACATTATGATTGCTCCGATGACTGACCGTGACTTTGTACCTGCAATGAAGAAAGCAGCTGCAGTAGTCACCTACAGTGGAGGCTTAACCTCACATCCAGCTATCGTTGGTCTAAACATTGGTATTCCTGTAGTAGTTAATACAGGTGATATCAGTGATGACTTTAAAGATGGTGAAACAATCACTGTAGATGGAGTAAGAGGCTTAGTCTACAGAGGTCAGGCACATCTTAAGTAAATCTAAATAAAATATAAAAATAAGTCGAGGGCGAATATTATTTCGTCCTCTTTACTTGTCTCTGGGGGATAATCAAAAGTTTAATTTAACAGGAAATCTAATTTATTTGCTATTTTTTTACCTCAGCACTTTACAACAATAAAGTAATAAAGTATAATAGAGTAAAATAAGTCGAGGGGGAAGAAAATTGAAAAGAAATTTATTTAATATTTTTGTAGTAGTTGTGTTAGCATTACTTTTAGTCGGTGGAAATGTTATGGCTGAGGATTCCTTAGCTGAAATTAAAGAAAAAGGTACAATGGTAGTTGGACTTGATGATAGTTTTCCACCTATGGGTTTTAGAGATGAAAGTGGAGAAATTGTCGGTTTTGATATAGATCTGGCTAAAGAAGCAGCCAAAAGAATTGGTGTAGATGTTGAATTTAAGGCTGTAGACTGGGATGGTGTAATTCTAAGTCTTAAAAATGGTATGATTGATGTTATCTGGAATGGTTTAACAATTACACCTGAGCGGGAAGAGAGTATTGATTTCAGCCAGCCTTATCTAGAAAATTCGCAGAGTATTGTGGTTCAGGCTGACAGTGAGATTGAAACTAAAGCTGATTTAGCCGGAAAAACTATTGGTATCCAGCTGGGAAGTAGTGCAGTAAGTGCAGTAGAATCTGAGCCAGAAGTAATGGCCACTTTCGAAGAATTACGTAAGTTTTCCAATAATACTGAAGCTTTAATGGATCTGCAGACAGGTAGAATTCAGGCTGTAGTTTTAGATGTGATTGTGGGCCGCTATTATATGAGTCAGCGTCCAGGTCAGTTTAAAGTTCTGGAAGATGATTTTGGTGGCGAACAGTATGGAGTTGGTGTTCGTGATGGTGCCGATTCATTTAGAGAAGCTTTAAATTCTGCTTTAGATGAAATGATTGCAGATGGTACAGCAGCAGAAATTTCGGAAAAATGGTTTGGCGAGGACATTGTTCTTAAGTAGGAGGCATTTATTTGTTTGATTATATAATTAACGTATCAGGATATATACTGGAAGGTAGCATTGTTACCTTCCAGCTCTATTTTGTAACAGCAATATTTTCAGTGATTGTTGGTATTGCGGGAGCTTTAGGAAAAATTTCTAAAATACCTCTACTGGAATCAATTCTGTCACTTTATACCTGGATTTTTAGAGGTACACCTTTACTTTTACAGCTCTTTTTTGCTTATTATGGTCTGCCTGTGCTGGGGATAACTTTACAGCCGTTTCCGGCTGCAGCCTTAACTTTTATTATCAATTATGGAGCTTATTTTACTGAAATATTCCGAGGTGGCATTGAATCAATTGATGAAGGGCAGTACGAAGCTGCCAAGGTGCTGGGTATGAACTACAGACAGACAATGAGCAGAATTGTAATTCCACAGACTGTAAAAAGAGTACTGCCAGCAACCAGTAATGAAGCGATTAACCTGGTTAAGGATAGTGCCCTTATTGCTGTCATTGGACTTGGTGACCTGCTTCGTGCGGCTAAGGTTGCTGTAACAAGAGATTTTTCTATAATTCCTTTTATCATAGCTGCAGTTTTTTATTTAATAATTAGTTCAGTTATTGTTACAGTTTTCCGCAAATTAGAAGAAAAATATTCTGTTTACGAATAGGTGATAGGTTTGGAAATGATAAAAGCAAAAGAAATTTACAAAAATTTTGGTGAACTGGAAGTGCTAGCTGGTGTATCTTTTGAGGTGCAGCAGGGGGAAGCCATTTCTATTATTGGTCCTTCAGGCTCAGGTAAGAGTACACTTTTACGTTCACTGATCGGCCTGGAAGAAATAAATTCAGGTGAATTATATATTGAAGGAATTTCGGTTAAAGAATCAGGAAAAAAGGCTTACGAAAAAATGGGAATGGTTTTTCAGGGTTTTAATCTTTTTCCTCACAAAACGGTGCTCGGAAATTTAATAGAAGCACCGATGGTTGTAAAAGGTGAAAAGAAAGCTAAGGCTGAAGCCAAGGCGGAAACACTTTTAGAAAAGGTTGGATTATCTGAAAAAAAGGACAGCTATCCGGCCCAACTTTCTGGAGGTCAGAAACAGAGAGTGGCAATAGCAAGAGCCCTGGCTATGGAGCCAGATATAATGTTATTTGATGAGCCAACTTCTTCTCTGGACCCGGAGCTGGTAGGTGAAGTTTTAACAGTTATCAGGGATTTAGCGGAAGAGAATATAACTATGCTAATTGTGACCCACGAAATGGGTTTTGCCAGAGATGTTTCAGACCGAGTATTTTTTATGGATCACGGGAAAATAATTAGTGATACTGTTCCTGAAAAAATATTTGTTAACCCTGGATCTGAAAGGATTCAGAGCTTTTTAACAAAAATATTAAGTCAAAACTAAGGCTCCCCTGGGGGAGCTTTTTTTAATTGATATTTGCTTTTAGACTCAAGGCCTGTTAAAATGTTTACAGATAATTAATAGCTAGTTAATGTATTATTAACCTGACTTCTATAAGCTAATAAGTAAAATAACGAAGGGAAGTGTTAATGTGTTAAAAATTAATACAGATTTGCATACTCATACAGTTGCAAGCGGTCATGCTTATTCCACAGTTGACGAGATGGCAAAGGGAGCCTTTACTAAGGGGATTAAATTAATAGCAATCACTGACCACGGTCCTCAGATGCCTGGAGGTCCTCACATCTATCATTTTGGAAATATATCAATAGTGCCTGATAAATTATATGGTGTTAGAATAATTAAAGGTGTAGAAGCCAATATTTTAGATAAGGGTAGACTTGATCTGGAGGCAGAAGACCTGGAGCGACTTGATTTTGTTTCCGCAGGCTTACACCGTTTAACCGGTCATAATTTAAAAAATAAAAAAGCCTATACTGAGGCTACAATTAAGGCGATGGAAAATCCTTATCTCGATATGATTACTCATCCTGTCCAGAAGGAATATCCACTTGACCTGGAGAGAGTGGCGAAAGCAGCCGCTGAGAATAATGTTATTTTGGAACTTAATGCAAGTTCATATAGTCCTAAAAAAGACCATACTCGGGGCATAAAGAGTCAGTCACTAAGATTGTTAAAACTGGCAAAAGAATATGGCTTTAAGTTGGCCGTAAATAGTGATGCTCATTTTCATGATGAAATTGGAGAATATTCAAGCCTCAATTTTATTTTTGAAAGTGAAGAATTCGATAAAAACTTAATTATCAACCGCAGTCCTGAGAAAGTAATCAGTTATTTAAAAAATAGAGAAAAACGACTCGCTCAATTGAAGAAATCAGTTTAAGGAGTGTCGAAATGGAAGAACCCTATTATAAATACTCACAGTTTTTAAAAGATAAATATGGCAAAAAAACATACAAATTACCTGTAAATCTACCAACAACCTGCCCCAATCGTGATGGTAATTTTGCCAGTGAAGGCTGCTATTTTTGCGGAGAAGAGGGGGCAGATTTTGAAATGCTGCCTGATGATATGTCAGTCCGGAAGCAGCTGCTGGAAAACAGAGAATATATAGGTGAGCGCTATGGTGTTGATCAATTTATAGCCTATTTTCAAAATTACACCAACACCTATCTGCCTATTGATAAGTTAAAAGAATACACAAAGGAAGCAGCCGAGGTTGAAGGAGTAGCAGCTGTTTATTTTTCTACTAGACCGGATGCAATTAATGAAAGATATATTTCGGCTATCAAAAATTCACTGCTGGAAGTTTCTTCGGAAATAGAGCTGGCTTTTGAATTTGGTCTGCAGACTGTTAATTATAAGACTTTAAGAAAAGTCAACAGAAAGCACGGTCTGGCAGAATTTATAGATGCAGTTTTAACTGCAAAACGTTTTAAAGTTGAGGTTGGAGCCCATATGATATTAAATCTACCGGGTGATGATCGGGAAGATGTTATCGAGGGAGCCCGGGTTTTATCGGCCCTGGAAGTAAATCATGTAAAATTACATGCTCTTTTTATTCGAGAGAATTCTGTTTTTGCCAAAAAATATAAAGATGGTGAACTTAAAATCTGTTCACTTGATGAATATATTGATCGAGTAATTTTATTTTTAGAGAATCTGGCTCCCGATATTGCTGTTCAGCGACTAATTGGTAGAGCCCCTGGTGATGAATCAATTTTCGAAAACTGGAATACTCCCTGGTGGGAAATTCACGATATGATCATTAAAAGAATGAACGAACGGGGTACATACCAGGGACTGTCTCTTATACACATCT
>QBLP01000446.1 GCA_003070825.1 Halanaerobium sp.
GTCTGATCTAAGAAATACTCATAACAGCAGATACCGAGGAAAGATCCAGAGATATTAATTACATTATCAAAATCTCTTCCCTGAAGAGCAAGACAGGCATTATAACTTCTCTGAGCTGAACGGCAGTGTAAATAAACCGGTTGATCTTTAGGGATCTCATCTGTTCTTTCTCTTAATTCACTTAAGGGAATGTTAACTGCATTGACCAGATGACCCATTTCATACTCTTCTTTTTCGCGAACATCAACGATAAAAGCATCTTTTTCAACTAATTCTCTGACCTTAGATACAGGTACCTGACGAAAGCGATTATTAATTAAATTAGTAGCAACTAAAGAGGCCTGATTAACAGCATTTCTAGGAGTTGAAAATAGTGGTGCATAAGCAAGCTCTGATTCTGTTAAATCTTCAACAGTAGCGTCTAAAAGAATTGAAGTAGCAATGACATCAATTCGCTTATCAACATTACCCTTACCTACTGCCTGAGCTCCTAAAATTTTACCTGTTGGCACTTCATATAATAATTTAAAGTGCAGTGGATTCGCATCTGGCATTAAACCCACTTTATCTGTTGGAATCACATAAACAAAATCGTAAGATATTCCAGCATCTTTTAGTTGTTTTTCATTTAAACCTGTAGTGGCAGCATTATAATCAAAGGCTCTAATTACAGATGAACCGATTACACCATTATTTTTATTTGGGATATTATAAATATGATTTGCAGCAGCACGTGCCTGTCTCTGAGCAGGTCCAGCAAGCGGCAGTCTTGTTTTAGAACGGGCAATCTTAGAATAAACTTCGATTACATCTCCTACAGCATAAATATCAGGATCACTTGTTACATAGTTGTGGTTAACTTCAATTCCACCGGTTTTGCCAATTTTAAGTCCAGCTTCTTCTGCTAATTCAGTTTCAGGACTAACTCCAATCGCTAAAACTACTGCTTCTGCGTCAATTTTTTTACCGGATTCAACAACAATATGATCATCATGGACTTCAGTTAGAGCATCTGATAATATCATATTAACCCCATTATCATGAAGCTCTTTTTGCAGGATCTGGGCCATATCATAATCTAAAGGCTGCAGAATTTGATCCATAGCTTCTACTAAAGCTACATTCTTACCATTATGAATAAAGTTTTCTGCAATTTCAATACCTATATATCCTGCTCCAATCACTGCAATATCTTCTACATCATTTTCTTCTACATATGTATTTAATTTATCAATATCTAC
>QBLP01000447.1 GCA_003070825.1 Halanaerobium sp.
TCCTCTTCTCTTAAATCAGTAGCTAACTTTATATAATTTTTTAATTCACCTATAAAATAATTCTCTTCACTGTAATTTACTTTTAATAACATTCTCGGTGTCTGACCAACTTTTGAGCGAGTAATTAAATTTTTAGTTCCCTTCCAGATACCTTCCATTAATAATTCAATATCATCCTTAGTTAATTCAGTGCTTTGAGCCGCATTCTCATTAATAATTCCATAAAATCCAACTAAAGAGTATGGTACTACATATTCTTCTCTAAATGTTTTTTTACTTTTTCCAGCTCCGGAGGCAAAAGCACCTGTACCTTTAATATAATTTAACTCTACTTTATGTAGAGATCTACCCATCTGAAACTGTACAGGACCAGTATAGGTTATAGAGTCACCAGTTAGAGGAATTACTCCTCCAAACAGTCTGACATCAATGCATTGATCTAAAACTTTTTTTGGATCCTCTTTAAAATCTTTAGCTCTTTCTTTGCCATCCTGAATACTTTTGTCATCATTTTGAATTTCTCTAACAAAAATATCTTTTCCATCCTCACCATTAAAGCCTTTATAATCATACAAATAATCCCTAATAGTACGTTTTAGTCTAACATCAGTTACCAGATTGATTCCAGTTTCTTCGTCAATCCTTGGTTTGTTAGCATCTAATGGATCCCCATTAGGATTAGCATCTTTGATATCATATAAAAAAACCAGCTCACTTCTCTGATCGATAACAGCCATTTTTATTCCTCCTCAGATTTTTGAAAGTTAAATTTATTAGCCTGATTCATACCTGTTACAAAATAAAATGAAATTTCATTATTACTAACTTCAGATAAATCACTTTCTAAGATATAATCTGCAATTAGTTCTTCTAATTGTTTATAATAATTTTTATCATATTCTTCTAACTTATTAATGATTTCTGTGTAAAGTCTTTTAATAATCTTTTCGTTTAGTTTGAGACCATTAAGCCTTGCTCTAAAAGGCTGTGAACCACTTCCATCACTAGCCTGGATATTTAAGAGTTTCTGTGCTAAAACTCCTTCAAGAAAAACCAATTTTTTGCTATTGGTGTTCAACACATCATGATGAGCATCCAGAAAGTCAACAATATTTTTCTTGTATTCACTATCAACGGTTGGCATAAATTTTTCCTCCTCTCCTTTCTGATTTAATAAATCTAATTTATTTAGAAACTTTAAAATCTGCAG
Source organism: Halanaerobium sp. (assembly GCA_003070825.1). GTDB lineage: Bacteria > Bacillota > Halanaerobiia > Halanaerobiales > Halanaerobiaceae > Halanaerobium. The sequence continues at coordinate 1,211 of QBLP01000447.1, forward strand.
TGCTTTTAAATTATCAAGCCAGTATGAT
>QBLP01000448.1 GCA_003070825.1 Halanaerobium sp.
CATAAAATTATTTCTTCACTTAAACGGCTTAAATGCAGCATTAAGTTTGAAGCAACAGCAAGGAATTCTAAAACGAAATCTCGATCGCTGACACCATCCATAGAATTTTCACAGGCCCTACTAAAACCAAGTTCTTTAGCAGTAAAATCCCGATCTAAAGCAAAAGAACTGCCGGCAAGAGCTCCCGAGCCTAAGGGTGAAACATTGATCCTCTTTAGAGCATCTGCAAAACGCTCATGATCTCTTTTTAATTTAAAGTAATAAGCCAGCAGATGATGGCCAAAGGTTAACGCCTGAGCCCGCTGCAGATGAGTATAACCCGGCATCACAGTTTCTATATGTTCTTCAGCCAGATCCAAAATAACCTGCATAAAGCTGAGAATCAGCTCCATAATCTGCTCAGTCTGATCTCTAAGATATAATCTCAAATCAACAGCTACCTGGTCATTACGGCTGCGGCCTGTATGCAGCTTACCACCAACAGCTCCAATTTTAGCAGTTAATCTGGCTTCAACCAGACTGTGAATATCTTCGGCTTCATTAAAGTCAAAACTGTCGGTTTCTAATTCAGCTTCGAGGTCTTTTTTGACAGATTTTAATCCCTCAATAATCTTTTTGACTTCAGCGGCAGTTAAAATATCCTGTCTGCCCAGCATCTTAACATGAGCTAAGCTGCCTTCTATATCATACTGCATTAAATTAATATCAAAAGGGAGTGAAGCATTAAACTGATCCATTAATTTCGATGTGTTGGCTTCAAATCTTCCTCCCCATAATTTGCTCTTTGCCATGACTTATTCTTCTCTCTTTTTCTGATTTGCTACCTGCACAGGTAAAGCCCAGAGATTAATAAATCCAGGAGCTGCCTTGTGGTCAAAATTATCACTTTCATCATAAGTAGCAAGACCATGATCATATAGTGAGTACTCAGATTTTCTACCTGCTAAAGTACATTTTGCCTTATACAGTTTAACTTTTACAGTTCCGGTTACAGTTTGCTGTGATTTATCAACAAATGCATCTAAGGCATCTCTTAAAGGTGAGAACCAGAGGCCATTATATGTTAATTCTGCATATTTGGCTGACATAGCTGCTTTATAATTTTTAGTATCTCGATCAAGGGTTAAATCTTCTAAAGCCTTATGAGCAGTTATTAAAATTTCTCCGGCTGGTGCCTCATAAATTTCCCTAGATTTAATCCCTACTAATCTATCTTCTAACATATCAATTCTGCCC